>JAOAAF010000009.1 GCA_026419015.1 Spirochaetota bacterium | reverse complement strand
ATCATCGGTCGAGGATACACGCAACCGTATGGCTGCGATCATGCGGAAATCATGGCGATTAAAAGTGCAACAGAAAGCACGCAGGATTCCGAAATGTATGTAACCTTGGAACCGTGTTGCCATTATGGGAAAACTCCTCCCTGCACCAAGGCGATAATTGAGGCGGGAATTCGAAAAGTGCACATCCCACTTCTTGATCCAAATCCGCGCGTTTCTGGTAAAGGAATTATTGCATTAAAGGAGGCGGGGGTGGAGGTAGTGTTTCACAACGATTTTGCCGATGCCGCAGCCGATATATTACGCCCATTTAAAAAAATAATTTTGCGAAATCGGCCTTTTGTTATTTTAAAACTCGCACTTTCCCTCGATGGATATATTGCTAATACCATGGGTGAATCGAAATGGATCACGAATGAGCATTCTCGGTATATTGTTCATCGGCTTCGCGGTCTGTGCGATGGAGTTATTGTAGGGAAAAATACGCTTATAAAGGATAATCCTAAGCTTACCATTCGCTTAAAAGATTTTCGCGATGAAGTAAAGAATGATTTTCGAAAAAGTTTTTTTGAAATTTCTGGGAGACGAAATTTTTTATTGAGTTCTCTTTTAGGCGATGAAGCCATTTTCGAAGGGAAAAAAAATCCTTGTCGAATAATCTTTGGCATTCCGCAAAATATTACGAATGAAGCAAATGTTTTTGCCGATTGCAATTATATAATTTTTGAACATGTTCGGAATAAGGATAAAATTTTATCGAACAGCACAGATTTGCAAACTCGAAAAAAAGACTACGAAGAAGAGAGGATGTTTTTTTTATCCGATGCGCCTTTTGAAGAACAGGTGCAAGAAGCACTGGATTTTTTGGGCAAGAAGGGATTTATGATGCTTATGTTAGAAGGAGGAGCAAGGCTTGCGGGGGCATTTTTGAGTGCAAAGGAAATCGATCAGTTTTTGTTTTTCGTAGCGCCTAAAATTTTTGGAAGTGGCAAAAGAGCTATTGAAGCGAATACGGTGACTGCTATTGGGGAGGAGTTGAAACTTAGCGATATAAGTACAGTATGTTTACATGGGGATGTTTTAATATGGGGTTATACATATCATTATCACTTTGAAAGCATGTGAGGGGTGAAGTGTTCACAGGATTGATAGAGGAAATTGGAACTATTCGTCGCATACAGCGCCAGTCGGATGGCATCGTATTAACAATTGAAGCAGAAAAAGTGCTCGAGGAAACAAAAATTGGAGATTCCATTGCGGTACATGGGGCGTGCTTAACTGTGTTTGGATTAGAAAAAAATAGCTTTTCTGCATTTGCTTCCCAAATCACATGCGAAACCACTACATTGGGTTCGTTTTATAAAAATAAAAAAGTGCATCTTGAAAGAGCGCTTCGATTAACATCGCGCCTTGGAGGGCATTTTGTTCAGGGTCATGTTGATGGAAAAGGTACAGTGCTTTCGCTCCATCGCAATCCAAATGGGATGGAACTCGAAATAGGAATTGCAGACCAATTGAGAAAATACATCGTGCCGAAAGGTTCGGTAGCGGTAGATGGGGTTTCGCTCACGGTTGTTGCAGTAACAAAAAAAGGATTTCTTTTATATCTTATTCCAGAAACGCTTAAAAACACTCTTTTTGATTCCCTTGCGGTAGGGGATGAGGTTAATATCGAAACCGATATATTAGCAAAATATGTTTCCCAAATGCTTTTGAGCATGAATGCTTCCCCTGATGAAACTTTTGCCGAAAAGCTAAAGAAAAGCGGTTTTATGTAGCGGATTTAGGGTATGGGAGCTATTTTAAGGATTCTTTTAAAAATTCGTTGTGATCGATAATTTTAAAAAAGCGATCTAAGTAAGCGAATTTCAAAATTTGAAGGATGTCGTTATTTATATTTGTAATGACGAGATTGATATTATTCCCTTTTGCGAGATTCGTTGCTTTTATGAGTGCTCCAATACCTGATGAATCGATATACTCAACATCTTCCATATTTACAGCGATGCTTTCTGGCCATTCCTCAATGAGCTTATTTATGGACAGCTCAAACTCGCACACGTCTTCAATAGTGAATTTCCCCGAAAGTTTTATGGTGTAAATTTTGTCGGTGATTTTTTTCGTTTTAATTTCCATGATTGGCAATGCAATGTTTTCGAAAAGGCATCATAATTAAATGCGCTTTGAAAAGTTCTTTTTATTGGAATTAGAGATATGGGAAATATTCATTAATTTCATAATCGGTGATATAGTAGTTGTATTTGTGGATTTCGGCTAACTTGTTTTCGACAATCATGTTGACAATATAATCGCCAAGGGTTTCTCGCATAAGAGAGCTTTTTTCAAAGTTTTGCAACGATTCTTCTAAAGAGCTTGGAATTGGTTGTAATCCCATGCGCAATATATCTTTTTTTGATATTGGTTTCTGTTCAAGGTTAATGGGAGCAGGGAGTTCGTATTGTTCCTCAATGCCTTTCATCCCACTTGCGAGAACTGCGGCAAATACAAGGTAGGGATTGATAGCGGAATCGGGATTTTTTAACTCGATGCGCGTTGAGCGTGGCTTTTCTTTTCGACATTTTGGAACGCGAATTAACGTAGTGTAATCGCCATGTCCCCATGAAATATGGGTAGGTGCATCATAGCCTGGAACAAGTCTTTTGTAAGAATTAATCCACTGGTTTGTTAATAGAAAAAATTCACTGCAATGGTGCAAAAGGCCTGCAATAAAGTGCTGTGCTTCTCGAGAAAGATTGAACTGATTTTCTGCTGAATAAAAAATGTTCGTATCTTCTTTAAAAATAGAAAGATGAATATGCATTCCCGAGCCATTTTGCCCTGCGATGGGTTTTGGCATAAAAGACGCATAGATCCCATTGCGATGAGCTATTTCTTTGGCAATGAGTTTAAATGTCATGATATTATCAGCAGTGGTGAGCGCATCTTCGTGGCGGAGATCTATTTCATGTTGGCTGAACGCACCTTCATGATGGGAAGATATTACGCCAATACCAATATTTTCGAGCGTTAAGACAATTTGGCGACGGTAATCGGTTGCCAGATCTAAAGGAATGAGGTCGTAATAGCCTCCGCGATCGATGATTTCGGGTGTGTTGTTGTTTTTGAAAAAGAAAAACTCAATTTCGGCACCAGTATAGAATGTATATCCCTTGTGAGCAAGCTTTTGTAAATTTCTTTTTAATACATGTCGCGAATCGGCAACAAAAGGTGTCATATCGGTGGTGTAAAGGTCGCAAAACATTCTTGCGACGGCGTCTTCTTTGGGGCGCCATGGGAGAATTTTAAAAGTTGTAGGATCGGGCAGGGCAATTCCTTCAAATTCATCGTGGGATATTTTCCCTAAAACGGTTGAGCAGTCAAAGCGAACGCCTTCAGTGAGGGAATCTTCTAATTCGTCAATAGTAATCGCAAAACTTTTTAGAAAGCCTAAAATATCGGTAAACCAAAGGCGAATAAATTTTACACCATTGGCGTGTGCAAGTTTTAAAACGAATTCTTTATCGTCAGACATATTTACCGCAAACCGTTTCGCCTAATACCATGTAATTTAGCGACTTTTTCAACAGCGGCACGATATTCTTCTGGTGTAATCCTTCCGCTTTCCATTTCCTCATGAAGCAAACGTAGCAGGAGATAAAACATGATATACCTCCTTTTTCGGCTTGCTTCTATTATCGGTAACTTTATGATTGAGTTTTATAAAAATAAAGCATGCACGATGTGTCAATGTTTTTTTAAGAAAATAATAAATTTGCCAACTGAAAAGATAATTTTCACGCACTTTCAGTATAAACGCTGATGTTACGTAAAGCTAATGTAGAGCAAAAGCAGGAAAATAATTAAAATTATCACGAAAAGTGCAATCAGCAAATATGTGGATTTTGGCATCCCAACGTGAGGTGGTTTCTCTTCATTCTTCCGCTGGGTAATTTTTCCAGGTTGGGGTTTTGTTACTTGAGGTCCATCGACGAGTGGGTCGTACATGCGCAGTTTAACCTGTTTTTCTGTTTCGGTACATTTTCCATATATGCCAGGACCAATAATTGTAAGAATTTCAATAGGAGCGTTTTTACCGCCAGATTTAATATCGATAATTTCGCAAGGGATTGGTTTAATGCTACCTTCAAGACGAAGGTTTAAAAGATCAATAAAATAATTTGCCCTATCAGAGTTTGGGATTAGACGAGCGATAATTTTGTCTCCTACTTTTAATTCGTAAAGCGGTTTGCCTTTTACAGGAGAAAGAATTGGTTCTATTGGTAAAATCACCGAACCATCTTCGATGGGACTTTTTTCAGTAGTTGTTTGCGTTGGTTTTGCTCTTTTTTCTTTTGTTTCTATAAATTCTTCAGTTGTAATTTCCTGAATGCCAATTTCCAGAATGAGGTTTTTATCGTGTAAAATCCTGTTAACGCTATCGTAAATCGTTACTTCTGTGTTGTCGTAATCGTAATTGGTGATGTATTCATATAGTTGAGATTTTAGCTTTTCATCAGAAGCGATTGCTTTAAAATTATCCATCAGCGCTGCCGTCATGCTCGAATTGTAACTGCCTTTCCACTTAACATCGAGTATTGTCTCTTCAAATTTTTCCCATCCAGCATGGGGTTCTAAATCGTAAAGGTTGGAATAAGTTGAAACCACTGCATTGTAACTTTCCAGATCATGATTTCGATTGAAAATTAGCAGAAGTAAACCATATAATCCAAGAGAATTGGATTTGAAACGCCCTTTGAGGATAAAAATGCTCTCTTCCACGATTTACCCTTGCAAACTTTTCTAAATTATAGTTATTACGTCGGAATTTTTATAAATTAATGTTAAATAAAATTAAATAGAAAGTGCATATAATTGTAAACAACACTTCCTTTTTGTTGCGTATGATAATTTTCTAATGTTATTTTTCAAGAATAATTTTAGTAAAAGATGTGAGAACTTCTTATTTTTCCATAAAGCGATAATTAAACAGGACGTTTTTTAAGCATGATGGCAATGTACAATTTCGCGTTTTGATGGATTGATAAGGACCTAATGAGGAAATTATTGAATTTTAAATATTTTATTGACGATTGTCGCGTAAGTTAATACTATAAATATCAAAAAATAAAAAAATATTCATTTTGTTTTGAATGTTAATGTATTGTTAGATATTGATCGCGATAATTTATAAGAATGTTATAATATTTTATTAGTCGGTGTAAATAACATGACGATATATAATGGTGAAAGGTGATGGATTTGAGTAGTGAAACTTTTCAATGTTATGTAGGGTGGTATATTTTAGCGGGAAAATTTTTCTTTGCGCTTTAAATGGAGTCGCATACATTGATACATGCCTTTCTTAATGATGTATTTTGGGAGGAGTATATGGTTGAAGAACGATTTGGAAACAACAATCGACCGAAAGAAAAGGATGTGTCCTCGACATTGAAGAGTATTCGAGGGGTAGATACGCGAAGTATTGCCGTAAAAGGTGGGATTGCGTTAGCAGTCGTATTAGCGTTATTTTTAGTTTATATCCTTGTGGTATCGGTACCGCGTGCGAAAGTTCGCTTTGTGCTCACCGATTACGAAGTGCAAAATTTGGAACAAGATATTGAATCCCAAAAAACATTTGCGTTGGGAGGTAAAATATTTTTTTTAATAAATCGCCGAAATGGGAAGGAACTAAATGCAACTCATGTTGTGTTGGAAATTGCAAAAATTGATGAGGATAAAACAGGTAGTGTCAAGCAAATAAGCTTTGATATCGATAAAGATTTTACTAAATTGACAACATTTATTCCGGTAGATTATTTCAAAAAGAAAGGAAAATATTTGGTAAAAGCGTTTTTAGATGGAAAACCTTTTGCGGAAGAAGAAATCAGTGTGGAATGAGTAATGGTGGGGGTTTAATTGGGGGAGCGATGAAATGGTCAAGCGAAATGCACCGGTCTGCCGATAAGAGAGAATAGGAGAGCATTGCGGTATACATATCATAGTGAAGGGGGCAATCCGTGCGCGTAATATTTATTTTTGTATTTTTGATTATTATTTCTACATCGGCATTTCCTTTTTCCGATCAAACGACGACAGAACGCATTTTGGGGGAAAATCGCGAGTTTATTGAGTTTATGAATATTTGCACGACAAATTTTGGGAAAGGTCGGATTGAAAATATTAATGAAAAATTTAAAACTATTTACCAATATCATTTTAATGGCCAGGTAGGTTATTTGCAGTCAGATTATAAGAATGCCTTTTACCATGTCCGCGAATCGCAACGCAACCATGTAAATCTTTGTGCGGAAGTGATAGAAAAAATTTATCTTGAAGATTCAAAGTCGATTTTGGATAAGATTGCACCGGAGATAATCAAATCGAAGAATGCGCGGGCTCGATTGTACCTTACGCTAGGATATCGCGACAGAGCGGTAGGGCGAAATTTTCAAACCATTGCCGATGCTTCAAATCCAAAACTTTATTCGTACAAAATTTTCAGATACATAGAAGGCATTAAGATGGCTCGCCGTGCAAAGCGGTATGGTTTTTTGGCGCTCTATGAAAGTCGGGATAATAAAACGAAAAGAGATATTTTTTACAATCTTTTGGAAGAGGAAAACAAGCGGGGAAATAAGTTTTATACGCGTTTTGCTAAAAAGGGCGATAAGGAAATAATTGATGAAATGAAGAAAGATCATGAACAAATAGAACAGTGGGAGAAAAACAATTTGAGCGCTCAAACTGCACAGAATACCTCAAAAGAAGAATCTGTGGAAAGCAATGTGGATCGACGGGTACGGCATCGGAAAGAAAATATCGTCGCAAAGCATTTATTGTATTCAGAGTTCGAGAGGGCTGAAGAGGTAATTCGAGAGTATGTAAAGGATTTTAATTTTAAATTAATTCTGTCAACGCTCAAAGTAATGAGCAAACAGAGCGGTGAGATAGATTACAATAGCTATTTTGTTCATCATTTTGATAATTATGCGAGGGTCTTCGATATCCAAAAGAGTTTAACAGAAGGTGAGGAAGGTAACAGAACTTTGCTCGATGAACTTATCCCGCACATTCGCGTCGTTGGAGATTTAAAAAGAGAGATGATTGAAGAAGATGTGAAAAAAATAAAAAGCGGCACACAAAACGAAAAGAAGGAGGAAAGCACTGCAAAATAACCATTGCATTGCGGTAGTCAATGGATCCCAACGATATTATTCGCAAAGTGCACCGCCGGGTGCTTAATAGCATACAAAACAAAAGTGGGAAAACAGCAAATGCCACTGAAGGGATGAAGGCAATTATTGAAAAGGATCAGGCACTTCGCAAATCGGTGGCCGATTTATATGCAACGCTGGTTGAGGCAAATGATCCAGCACTCGCAGTGGAATTATTAGCAGAACACATTGCAATTATGGTTGAAATGATAAACGAGTTTAAAAATAAGATTACACGATAAATTTAGAAAAAGTAGCGTGCGCCTATTCCGCCTCTAATGTCAAAATCGATATCAGGTATTATTTCGAGAGCAGGTGCCAACTCTAAAAAAACTTCAACTGGTACCTTGTGAAACATATAGGAAATTCCCACAGGCAGACGAGCTTCAAGGCTTACTTCATCTTCCTCGTGATGTTTTGTCTTTTCATCGTGATGGTGCAAGCCAGCTCCAGCGCCGAGATAGAGAGAGAGTTCGTTAAGGGGAAAAACACCGCGGAAATGCCGAAGATAATCGAGATACAGGTAAAAACCATCGCTACCGCTTGGCCCAATGCCAAAACAGAGCGCATCGGTGTTGTTTAATAATAGTTTTGCGGTAAATCCCGATGGATCGCCCAAGATTGCCCCAATCCCCACTTTTGGCGCTGCGCCCGAGGAGGTTGCAACAGAGGTTATGATCGTGAAAAAAATACATGTTAGAAATGAACGTTTCATCTTTAACACCCCTTTTATCGCGAAATGCGAGCATTAATGTCATCACATAATTTTCTTGCATCGCTTTTTGAAAGAGTTACTGAAAAAGTCCCACCCCCAGGATGAGGGAATGAGATCATAATTGAATCGTTCGTTGATGAGATGCAATACTTTTCCGTGCCGTGAAATCGCAATTCATGCGCGAGCCAATCGTCAGCATTGAATTCAGCAAGTTGAATGAGGACACCAAAGGCATCTTTCGGGTGAATGAAAATTTCTTTCCATACCCCGCCGGAATATTCGTGATATCCGAAGAAGGGAATTCCTACTTCGTTTAATTTGTCCTGAGCTGCTTTAATGTTAGAAACTTGTATTGTAATGTGGTGTACACCGCCATTGCGATTTTTTAAAAATCCCTCTAAAAAACTTCCTTTACTTGTTGGAGTAATGAGCTCTATTCTACTTAAATCGCCAAGCGAAAATATTTTCCAAAAGAAATTCAATGTATCGTCTTGGGCACCAGCTCCAGGAATTGCGCCGAGTATGTCTTGAAAGAATTGTCTCGCTTTTTCATAATCGCGCACTGCAATCGAAATATGGTCTATTCGCTGTATCATAATGCCTCCTTTTACAATAGGATGCATAGAAGGGATTAATATGGCAAGCAATTTCTACGATTTCGGAAAGATAATTGTAAGAATTACATTGGTGGATGTGCATTAAATGCTATACGGGGAGGTGCGAAAAAGTAACAGATAAAAAACTTGCCGAAAAAATTAGTAACAAAAGTATGACCACATGCATTCATTTTATTCGATGAGTAAGGAGGATATGTGTGTACGATGTGATCGGGATAGGTTCGGCGCTTTTAGATCTTACCTGTGAAGTGGATTATTCGTTCCTTGAGCAATTAAAACTGAAAAAAGGAACGATGCAACTGATCGATGAACAGACGAGCAGGAACATTCGAGAAATGATGAAAGGAAAAGAGATAATAGTCACGCCAGGGGGCAGTGCCGCAAATGCGATGGCAGGTGTGACAAATTTGGGTGGAAAAAGTGCATTCATCGGTAAAGTAGGATCTGATCCTGAAGGTGACTTCTACATCGCGGAGACAGAAAAAGAAGGTGTTGTGTGTAAAATAAGCCGTCACAGTGCGCTCACAGGGCATGCAATTACATTTATTACACCGGATTCGGAGCGAACATTCGCAACTCATTTGGGAGCGGCAGTTCACTTGCGCCCTGAGGATGTACCGGTTGAGGAAATAAAAAACAGCAGGATTTTGCATGTCGAAGGTTATTTGTTAGAAGGTGAAATGAAAGATGCAGCGATTTTTGCAATGAATGTTGCGAAGGAAAATCAAGTGAAGATATCACTCGATTTAGCAGATCCTCTGTTGATAAAGCGGAACTTGGGCGAATTTAAACGAATTGTGCGCAATTTTGCAGATATTGTGTTTGTCAATGAGGAGGAAGCACGCGCCTTCACAGCGTACGATGCGGTTGAGGCATTGCATGTTATCTATCTTATTACAGAAATTGCGGTGGTCAAATTGGGAGAAGAAGGAAGCCTCATTAAGGCAAACAATACGGTCCATAAAATAAAACCGTTTAAGGCTCGCGTCGCGAATACAAATGGTGCGGGCGATATGTATGCGGCTGGGTTGCTTTTTGGAATTGCGCGCAAAATGCCTATTGAAGAGGCTGGTAAGATTGCAAGCTATGCGGCATCATTGGTAGTAGCGCAACCCGGTGCGCGTCTTAAAGGTAAAATTGATCTCTCAAAAATATAGATTTTTTTATTTTATCGCATAATTGCCATTGGGATCTTTAATAAGAAATCCTTCTGCTTCTAACTCGAAAAGGCAGCGCCGTATTTCGAAAGGAGATTTGTGTAAAAGTTCAGCAAGTGTATGTTCAGAAAGAACACCGTTGGAAATAATTGCACCCAGAACATTTCCGCGTAACTGCCTCCATGAACCGATGAATGTGCGCTGTGGTCGATATGCGCTGCTTTTCTGCGTTAAACTTTTACACGATTGCTTTAACGCATGACCAGCATCCATTAACGCATTATACCATCGTGAAGGAGAACTGCGATCGAGGCAACATTCTACCAATGGATAAATGGTGCGGTCATCGACCCGTAATGATCTTTCAAAGAAAAAGAAAATAAAAACTGTGCGTATATTAGTTTCAATAAAAACTACTGGCATATTGAAAGCAAACGCACATATGGAAGCAGCCGTGGTGTTCCCAATACCCGGCAGTCGCCGCAGGGAGGTAAGATTTGCTGGTATCACACCACCATGTTCGGAAACAATTATTTGAGATGATTTATGAAGATATATTGCACGGCGATTATAACCGAGACCTTTCCATAATTGCAAAATGTTTTTGAGGTCAGCATTCGCTAAAGCAGCGATATTTGGGAAAGCGCGAATAAATTTGGGATAAATCTCAGCAACTCGTTGTGCGTGGGTTTGTTGAAGCATTATTTCAGAGACAAATACTTCATATGGTGAAGGCGAAATGCGCCATGGAAAGTTTCGAGGGAATTTTTGTTGGATGGCATAGACTGTTTGCTGGACGAGCGTTGTTAATTCGTCACACATTCCTTTTGTGCGATATATTGTTCTTATTTTTTTTAGTACTGATTCATCGACAAGAGGCCCCATAAATCATATTATAGCACAGGTTTAAGAAGTTTAAAAAAACCCGACTTGCGAAGTCGGGTCAAAAGGCAATGAGGAAATGAATTGAAAAATCCAATCAATGGTGCGATGCACGCATGCACCAGCTTCAATGCAGTACATCCAATATCATTAACATTATTAATAAAAGTATTTGAAAGGCATCTATTCTTTTCAAAATTTGGGAATCTGTGATTTTGATATGTGCATTTTCAGATTCGCAATATTTGAGAAATATGGAAATTTTTGCATGGCCTATTTGATAAACTTTTTTTGACAAATTGGGTGTTGGCGATAAGAAAATCTGCTTTAAAAGTTTTAAAAATTTTTAGATAGATGGTAACGAAAAATTTTCTGTTGGATAAAATATCATAAATAAATTAATATAGTTGACAGCCCAATAGATTTAAATAAAATTTGAGAATCGAAAAATGCGATATTGCAGGGGGTGAGGTTTTATACTAAATTTTTCACCTGCGTATTCCGATATATGAATGGAGACAGGTGTGGATGCTGTTATTATTGAATTTATAGAAAAAAGTGCGAAGTGTATTATGTCCTGTTATTTACAGGTACTAATATAGGCCACAGAGGAAAAATGAAAATGATATTCATGCTTTTTATTTCCAAAAATTAACTAAAAGGAGTTACGAGAATGAAAAGGGAGGTTAAAACGATAATTCTGCTGCTCATTATCGGGGTTTTGATGTTCCTTGGAGGCAATTCAACACTCGTAGGGCAGCAACCACCCCAAGCGGTGAAATCTGCAGCCGATAAAATTCAAAAAACAGGCCTTGTGTGGGATTGGATGAATGACTTTGAAAATTGTGAGGATTGGCGGGCTGTTGCAACATGTCCCTTGGGAGAAACGAAAACCCGTAAAATAGAAGGACGGCCGAGAATTGTAAACGATGATGGGACAGTTTCTGTTGTGCCAACTAAAGACCTTGGCTTGGAAGGCGGTGAGGATAAAGGTGTCGATGAAAATGGCTTTGAACACGAGTTAAAATATGTATTAGGCGTGAGAACGTATTTCATGGATAGAGGTTTTGACAGAGTTGAAGTTTTCCCTCCGAATGAATATGTCATTCGCGGTAAAGCAAAAGAAATTCGCGTGTGGGTGTTGGGGAGAAAATTTAGACATACGTTATATGTAAAGTTGCGCGATTATATGGGGAATTTGCACAAATTAAAAATGGGGCGATTAGATTTTTGGGGATGGAAAGAAATGTCGGTAGTCGTTCCTGGATGGCTTCCTCAATCAACGCGATATGCCCTGCTCGATAAAAACTTACAATTTGTTTCATTTTTTGTCGAATCCGATATGTTTGAAGTGCCCGGAACATTTTATTTCTATCTCGATAATTTCCGCATTCGCACTGACCTCTCTGAGTTTACGGGCGATCATACGATAAAGGATAATTGGTAAAATTCACATGAGGGAGGCATTATGATGATACTGTTTAGAAAAATATTTATTACGCTTGCATTGTTTGCAGTGGTAATATACTGCGTGCCGCAGAGTGGATACTCGCGGATTGTAACAAATGTAAATCCCGACATAAGTGCTGACCAATTGAAAGCATTTGTGATTGAGGATTTTGAGGATTCTTCGAAACTAGAAGGCGAAGATGGGTGGAGATTAACGACGGTACCTCCAGTGTTAAAGGATCCAAATAAGAAAGATAAAAATCCTGTCGCGGTGCTTGAGCACAAAATAATTCCTGGGCGTCCAAGCGACATGCGACCGGATGAATGGTCACACAACCGGCTGGGAATAAAAAACAATGAAATCGATAGAGTACAGAAAGTTTATGGACTTCGTTTTCGATTCCGTTATCCCGGGTACAATTCCGTTCACATCGAGCCCCCGGTAAATCCTCAGCTTAGTCCATCTGATGAACCGAACAAGAAAATTCGCGGCATTATTTTGCCGGGAAAGGCAAAGGGCATTTCGATGTGGGTGCACTCGCGAGGTCATCCATACTATCTCGATTGTTGGATTGAGGATTATGAAAATAGAGTGTATATTTTAAAAATGGGGAAAATCGATTATGTGGGTTGGAGACCGATGAAGGCATATATTCCCATCAATATTCCACAAGAAGTGGACACGTATCCACAGACGAAGTTTCTCAAGATAGTGCGATTTGTCTTAAGAGCTGACCCTAATGCTTCGGTGAAGGATGATGTGTATGTGTTTTTCGATCAACTAAAAGTATTGACCGATGATTTTGAGGTAAACTTTGACGGTCAGGATCTCGATAAATTGTTCCATGGTCAATCGCAGAAATCTTCAACGCAACCTACAAAATAATTTTTAAAAATCTTATAGAGTAAAAAAAATTGGCGGCCTTTGCAATAAGGCCGCCAATTTTTTTCGCTTCAGCGCAAAAATTGATAAAATGTATTTGACAAATATTAACTATATATTAATATTTACTATATATTTATTTTCAACATATTAAATATTTACAATTATACGGTATGGATCTGGGCACTATACTTCGACTGAAACGCAAAGAAAAAAAATTAACTTTGAAGGCTGTTGCAACGAAGGCGGGTATTTCAGAAGGCTTTTTAAGCCAAATTGAAAATAATGTCAATTCGCCGTCTGTTGACACACTTCTGAACATTTGTGCAGCGATCGGATGCGATGCAGGTGAAGTGATTCAGCTTGCGCAAGATCAGGAAAGAATATCAATTGTGCGGAAAAAAGATTTATCCGATGTCGATATTCCTCATGTCGGATTCGCCACGAAAAGATTTTTCCCACCAGAATCGCGACGGACAATAGATAGTGCAGTGTTATTAATTGATCCAGGTGTAAGCATTCCCGCGAGGAAGGGAGTGCGTAACGGTCAGGAAGTGCTCTGCCTTGTTGAGGGATCGCTTGAACTGACTTATGAAGATAAAATTATTTTGCTCAATGAGGGCGATATGGTTCACTTTTGGACCGAACCTGGGAAACAACATATTACAAATAGATTCAAATCGCGTGCCATTGCGTTATGGATTGGCACAATGTAACAAAATATTTTTTGTAGGAGGAATATTAAGGATGAAACAACGCATTGGAATTATTGGGGTTGGGGTAACAGGCTTTCATACAGTAAGCCCGGCGCTTTCGTTTAAAGAGATGACGTATTCAGCGGCCGTGAAGGCCTATCTTGAGGCGGGGTTACAGCCTGGCGAGATCGATTCGTTTGTGACTGCTTCCGAAGACTTTTTAGAAGGATATAGCATTTTCGATGAATATGTTCCCGATCAACTCGGTGCGGTGATGCGACCGGTTCACACTGTGACAGCTGAATTTTTGCAAGCATTGGGAATTGGATGCATGATGATACAAACGGGGCATTTTCGAACAATTGCAGTGGAAGCTCATTCAAAGGCATCGAACGTGAAAACGCTCGATGAAGTTCGTGCATTCGCGTTCGATCCAGTATATATGCGTCCATTGAAAGAAAGCGCGGAGTTTTTAGCGGGTCTTGAAATGAAGCGATTTTTAGAATCATCGGGTAACAGCGAACGGCAATGCGCTGCCGTAGTGGTAAAAAACCGAAAAAATGCGCTGAATAATGATTTAGCAGCATACGGAGCTCTTTTGACCATCGACGATGTATTGCAATCTCCTCCGGTATCTGTCCCCCTGAAACATTTGGATATTGCGCAGAGGGCAGATGGTGCTATTGTTGTGGTAATTGCTTCAGAAAATGAAGCAAAAGCGCTGAGCAAAAATCCAATTTGGATTGATGGTATTGCGTGGTGTTCAGGGCAGGGCAATCCGTGGTGTCGCGATTTCGAAGAAGCGGAGTATGCGAAGCGCGCAGCCGAAAAGGCGTATGCGATGGCGAAGATTGCTCACCCGCGGAAGGAACTTGATTTTGTAGAAATTTGCGATGAGTATTCATATAAGGAATTGCAACATCTCGAGTCCATGGGGTTTGCGCGAAAAGGAGAGGCGGGGGATTTAACGGAATCGGGTGCAACTGCTATCGACGGAGAGTTGCCGGTGAATCCTTCTGGTGGTTCCCTTGGAGTTGGCCATACATTTGAAGCAAGCGGCGGAATGAAATTGTGCGAGGCCGTTTTTCAGTTACGGCATCAAGCGGGAAAACGACAAATAAAGAATGCAAAACGGGCATTGGTGCAATCGTGGCGAGGGGTTCCCACTGCGACTGGTACAGTTGCAATCCTTTCAAATGAATAATAGGAGGTGTGAATATGGGATATCGAAAAGTTGCAATCGTTGGAGCAGGCTTAACAAAGTTTGTTCGAAGAGCTGAGGAAACGGGTCAGGAAATGGCATATTTGGCGAGCAAAATGGCGCTCGATCAAGCCGGGTTAAAATTAAAAGATGTTGAAATGGTAACTGTCGGTTCTGCTCCCGATGCCTTCGATGGCGTGCACATGAAAGGCGAATACCTATTAAGCGGTGCAGGGGGTAATGGAAAACCATACATTCGCAATTTTGTGGGAGGCGGTACAGGGGTATTTGCTCCCATTCATGGGTGGATGCACGTTGCATCGGGCGCATGCGATGTGTGCCTCGTGGTGTGTTCTGAAAAAATGTCATCATGCCATCCTCATCCCCAGGGAGCATTTCTTACAATCTTTGATCACACTACAGAACAACCGCTCAAACCGACGCTCATTTGGATTTTTGCACTCGAGATGCGACGTTATATGGAAACCTATGGGCTTACAAAAGCCGATGTTGCGCGCGTAGCAGTGAAAAATAAAAACAACGCGCTCGATCATCCGTCGGCACATGTGGCAGAAGCGGTAACGCTGGAGGATGTGTTGAATTCTGAGGTGCTTGCTGAACCGGTGAATCGCCTTGATATTAGTCCCTCGTCGGACGGAGCAGCGGCAGTGGTGCTTGCAAGCGAAGAGGTGGCAAAGCGATTAACCGATAAACCGGTGTGGATTGCGGGAGTTGGATGGAATCTCGATACAGCGTATTGGGCAACAAAGGATTTATACTATCCGCGATATGTGGAAAAGGCAGCGCGAATGGCATATGAGATGGCAGGCATCACCGAGCCCCACAAGCAGATTCAAGTTGCTGAACCCTACGATCCATTTGATTATAAAGAACTTCATCATATGGAAGGGCTATTGCTGTGCGAACGCGGTGAAGCTGCGCGGCTCACTGCGGAAGGGTATACTGCGCGAACAGGGAATCTTCCTATTTGCCCTTCGGGTGGAGCTTTGGGCGTTGGCAACCCTATTTCAGCAACGGGGCTTATGAAGGTAATTGAAATTTTCTTACAATTGCGAGAGGAAGCGGGGAAGCGTCAAGTTCCGGGGAAGCCTCGGGTGGGTTTAGCACAAGCCTGGGGTGATTTAATGCAGGTTGGCACAGTAATCGTGTTAAAACGATAAGGGAGGTAACTATGAAAATAGATCAAGTTCCCATGAAAGGTCTAACAAGTGAAGAATACGAAAGAGCAATCAAAATTAAATGGCAACCGAAGCTCCAGTACGCATGGGATAATGGCATTGCAATTGGTAAATATTTAGCGGGATTAAAAGAAGGAAAAATTTTAGCCTCACAATGCATAAAGTGTGGAAGAATTATGCTACCAGTACGAAGCTTTTGCGAACTCTGTTGGCGACCAACCGATGGAGAGGTGGAGGTAAAAGATACGGGAGTGATAAATACATTTGCAATCTGCCATGTGAACTGGGATGCAAGCCGTTTGCGACCCGATGAACCGCGCCATATCCCCGCAGTGATTGAAATCGATGGAGCCTCGAAAGGGCAGGGAATCATGCATGTGATTGGAAACGTTGATCCCAAAAAGGTGAAAATTGGCATGCGCGTGCGAGCAGTATGGAAACCCGCACAAGAGCGAACAGGCACAATTACCGATATTATCTTTTTTGAACCATACTGAGTGGGAGGAAGAATATGTCATTTAAAGAGACAATTAACGTAAATACGATGTTAGGGTATTTCGAAGGTGAAATACCTGTTAATTATCAATATACGCTCGGAGTGGGAGGGAATAAGTTTTTCACGGCGTTAATGGAAAAAGGCGAATTCATCGCATCGGAATGCACAGCATGTGGGGTAAAAACAATATATCCCCTTATTTACTGTGAGGAATGCTTTGCGCCAATTGAGAAATACATTTCGCTTGGCGTTGAAGGAGAACTGTATTCGTTTACCGAATGCCATTACGATTATCAAGGAAATAAGTATGACAAGCCGCACGTGTTGGGTTTAGTTCGATTTCCTGGCGTTCGAGGGGGAATTTTTCATAGGATTGCGGGCAACATGGATAGTTTGCGCATAGGGATGAAAGTAGTAGCGAAATTAAAGCCTAAGGCGGAAAGATCAGGCACAATCGATGACATTATATGTTTTGAAACGGCATAAGTGGTTGCTGCTGTGATTAGTGGTTATAGGATAATAAAAGAGGTGCCCCATGATGGATTTTGGACTAAACGAGGAACAAAAACTTTTGCGCCAAAATGTGCGCGAATTTGCAGAGAAAGAAATTAGACCAGTTGCCTTAGAACTCGATGAAACAGAAACGTTTTCGATAGAACTGACGAAGAAAATGGCACAAATGGGACTTTTTGGAATTGTGGTACCCGAGGTGTACGGCGGTGCAGGGATGGATTATCTATCATACATCATTGCTGTGGAAGAACTCGCGCGGGTTGATGGATCGCAGGCGGCAACCGTTGCTGCCGCAAATTCATTAGGTATAGGTCCAATTTATTATTTTGGAAATGAAAAACAAAAGAGAGAGTGGTTGCCGCGACTGTGTGCGGGTGAAATTCTCGCTTCTTTTGGATTGACCGAACCCGAAGCTGGTTCCGATGCAGGTGCAAGCAAAACAACGGCGAGGCTGGAAAATGGACAATGGGTTATAAACGGCAGTAAAATTTTCATTACAAATTCAACATCTGATTTGGCAGGGGTGTGCACAGTTCAGGTTGTGACTGGGATTCGCCCTGATGGCAAAAAGGAAATTTCGTGCATTCTTGTACCGCATGGCACTCCTGGTTTTACTGCAAAGAAAATGAAAGGAAAGATGATGTGGCGCGCATCCGATACGGGTGAGCTTTTTTTCGATGATTGCCGTGTGCCTGAAGAAAATCTTTTAGGAAAGCGCGGTGAGGGGTTTCACCAGATGCTTGCAACGCTCGACAATGGCCGCCTTGCGATTGCTGCAATGGGATTGGGTGGCGCTCAGGGAGCATACGAATTGGCATTAAAATATGCAAAAGAACGAAAGCAATTTGGTCAACCGATATCCACATTTCAGGCAAACGCGTTTAAATTGGCAAATATGGCGACAGAAATTGAAGCAGCGCGTGCACTCTTATATAAGGCATGTAAATTGAAAGATGCAAAAATGCCATTTTCAATGCACGCAGCGATGGCAAAGCTTTATTGTTCAGAAGTAATGGGTCGCGTTGTTAACGAAGCAGTGCAGATTCATGGCGGTTATGGGCTTATGCGAGAATATCATGTTGAGCGGTTTTATCGTGATTATAAACTGCTCACCATTGGTGAAGGGACATCGGAGATTCAACGAATAGTCATTTCGCGACAAATTGGGTGTTATGAATAACATAAACAAATGGATGTGCACATCATCCAATTGAAAGCATTGCACTTTCGACGAGATTGATAATTATCCTGATGCAACTGCAAGTTTGAATTTGTTACAAGCTATGTAAAATATTTGCTTTACAAATTTGAATATTGTATTTTTGTGTAGGTTAGTGTACATTAGGAGGAGAAAAATGAAAAAAATGCTTAGTGTTCTTTTAGCGGCAGCGATTGCATCAGCTTATGGTTCATTTGTATCTGGTGAGACGAAAGACTCACCATGCAAAGATTTAAAAAAAACCGAATGCGAAAAAAAACAAGGATGCTGTTGGGTGAAGGGGCATTCACAAAAAGGGAAAAAGGTGCATGGTTACTGTCGGCGTTGTGGTACGTAATCATTTCAGGTGCGAGTATTCGCTAAATCGAAAATGATTATATGTAATTTTTGAACATTTATCCTTGCAGTTATATTGCGCATATTTACGGTTTCAAAATTGCTTTGTTCTTTTTTTGTAAAATGAATTTTTATAAATTTGTTGTTATCTTTGAAAGTTTGAAAGAAAGATATAAAGTTTCTTTCGAGCATTTTTTGCAATGTACAGCAGAGGACGATTTATGCTTTGTTCATTAAAAATTAATAATTTCGCAAATTAATAAAATTCAAATATTGAATATTCAAATGAAAAGATTAATCAATTTAATTGTATGTGTTTCGATTATAGGATACGCGAAGAAAGCGTTTGCGTTCATCGATGGAGGACTTATTGGTGGCTATACATTTTATGGCACCATTGAAGTAATTGACGATGAATATAAACATGTTCAAGGGTATCAATATAGCGCTTTTGGACATTTAAATCTCAATGCTGAAATTTTTCTCTTGGGTTTTGGATGTGCGTTTCAATCTGGTATGTGGAATTATAAAATTAACAGCGAAACCCAAGATTTTACGTTAGTGTCTTCTTTTGGTCCCGATATTATTTTCATGCTTAAAATAAGCGCAACGACGAGACCATTTGGTCGAATTGGTTTTTCCCTTTTTGATAGGTTGAAATACGACTACGGTGAGGAATTTAAAAATAAGATTAGGTTTTTAAATAGCGGGTGGATCTCGATGGGAGTGGGCCAACTGGTGGGAGAGCATTTCATCATGTTTGTTGAACTGCAGCGATATGCAACTCGCATGAATCAGGATCATTCATTGCGCCGATATATGGTAAATGTGGGCATTATGTTTGCTTATTAAAGACAAAACTCGAATAATAATGGCATATCTCCAATACATTTTCACATTGCAATTTTTACTGATGCCTTTGTAATTTTATGAATTTATAACATTAACGCGACTTTTAATTTGAGTTTGAAAAATATATTTTACTTCTCATCGCGCTGTTGGTAGGAAGGCCGAATCTTTTTAAAATTTACTGTAGCATAAGAGTGTTTAAAGATATTGCCATAAATCCGTTTTTACCGTTTGAATTTAAATGATTATATTTCCAAAGGGATATCGAATTATTAATTTTTGTGTAAAGTGCTTGACGTAGCAAATGATAATTTTTTCGATGGTACATAAAGATTTTTTTAGGAATTAGTTCTGCGCACATATCGCAATGGAGTGCTGAAAAGTACTATAAAAATATGCAAAACTTTTTTGAAATTCTCTATTTAAAATATTGTAAACTTACCATTAATTTTTGTCGGTAATATTGACGAAGTTTATTTTTTGTAGTATAATAATATAGTTAATACCATTCGTTGATACTTTTGCAAGGAACATCGATTTTGCATTTTCCCCTAATGAGTGATTGATTTTGTCCAATGCGACATGAGTTTATTTTCTCATTGTGGTATGGAAATTAGTGTACTGAGCGTATAGTTTTTATTTTAAATTTTATGATGGAGTAAAGTAGCCGATTATGACTTTCATCGCGATTGTGATTTAAACTACTATCGCAAGTTATTTCGAGAGAATTGAAGGTATAAAGTATGGGATTGCTCGAACGAATAGAAAGTGATCTGAGAGATTCAATTCGGAACAAAAATGAAGAGGTAATGCGGACTCTCAGAATGCTGAAATCGGATATCATGTACGAAAAAGCAAAAGGAAGTGGCGATCTTACTGAAGAAAAGCTAATAGAAATTGTAAAACGAGCAGCAAAAAAGCGAAAAGAAGCGATCGAAGAATTTAGAAAAGCAGGTCGAACGGATCTTATTGAAAAAGAAACATCCGAACTGGCAATCATTGAAAGATATTTGCCAACACAACTTGCTGCCGATGAAATAGAAAGGATTATCGATGAAAAATTAAAATCGTTGGGGGAAGTAAGCAAAAAAGATTTTGGTAAAATTATGGGAATCATTATGAAGGATTTAAAAGGGCAAGCCGATGGTGCCCTCGTAAAGGAGATTTTGACGAAAAAAATTGAAAATCTCTGAGGGAGATGTGTCTATTCCACGAGAGACGATTGATCTTATTAGAGACCGTTCTCGGATTGAAGAAATAGTTAAACGATATGTACCTTCCTTGACGAAAAGGGGATCGAATTATGTGGGGCTTTGTCCTTTCCATAAAGAGAGGACGCCATCGTTTACGGTTTCGCCTCAAAAACAGATTTTTTATTGTTTTGGATGTCAGACGGGTGGAAATGTTTTTTCATTTATATCGAAAATTGAGAACTTAAATTTCCCAGAAAGCGTTCGATTTCTTGGAAAACTTGTAGGTATAGAAGTAAGGGAACAACAAACCAGTGCGCGTGAGAAAGGCATTGCGCTTTTAAAAAAAATAAATAACATCGCAATGAATATTTATAAACAAGCACTGTTTTCAGAAGTAGGGCGATCGGCACTCGAATATGCGCGCGAACGGGGAATGGACGATAAAGTTATTATGGAATTTTCTATTGGGTATGCACCGGCAGATGGAAACTATCTCGTGAGCAAACTCATGGCAGAAGGTGTTTTGTTGACTGATGCAGTTAAACTTGGGTTGATCGCACCTTCGGCGAAAGGGAACGTTGGTAGTTATTATGATCGATTTCGCCACAGACTCATGTTTCCCATTTTCGATATAAGTGGCGATGTGGTGGCGTTTGGGGGAAGAATTCTGGGAGATGGAGAGCCAAAATATTTAAATTCCCCTGAAAGCGATCTTTTTAAAAAAGGTGCAATGCTGTACGCATTTAATCTGGCAAAGGATAGCATTGCTGATTTAAAACGTGCTATAATAGTAGAAGGATATTTGGATGTGATCGGTTTTTTCCAAAATGGGATTCGCAATGTGGTTGCACCCTTAGGTACTTCGCTCACAGCGCAGCAGTTAGATCTATTATCGCGTTATTGTACGGAAATTGTGTTGCTGTTCGATGCCGATGATGCGGGAATAAAGGCTTCACGCAGAGCGCTCAACATAGCGGCAGAGAAAAACGTCGAGGTAAAAGTGGCACAATTACCCGAGGGAGATCCATTTGATTATGTAAAACGATATGGCATACGCCGTTTGATGTCAGTAGTGGATACAGCAATTCCTCCGATTGAGTATCGGATTCAACATGTTATTGCGGAGTCGGGAAAATTTTCAAAGGGGAAATTATTATTATCACTTTTTCGAATAATTGACGAAATTCATTTCGATTCGGAAAAGCGCGAATATTTAAAAAAAATTGGGCACATGCTTGATATCGATGAGAAAATCATCATCAGCGACTACGAACGATACCGTGAAGGGAGGAAAAAAACATCCGAAAAAGTTGAAACGAAAAAGTCGGGTGAGGAAATTGATTATCTTAAAAAATGTCACCGCGAGTTAGTGTTGCTGCTATTATCGCATCCCGAACTTATAGAAAGCGCCATGATGGATTTTAGCGCAGAGGCGATGACAGATACAACTGCACGAGCAGTTTTTTCAAAAATAGCCCAGCTTTATTCAGAGGGAAGACAAATTTCCCTCGATAGAATTTTCGATGAATTTCCCAATGGAGAAATTCACGATTTTCTCGAAAGAGGGCTGGAAAAAAGTTTTGCGGTTGAACGACCAAATGAAGCGTATAGTGAAATTTATATTAATATCAAGTTGCATCTGATAAGGGGGAAAATTGCATCCTTGCTCAATGAAGCAAAGAAATATGGAAATAATGTACCCACAGAATTATTAGTGGAAATTGAATCGTTAAAAAGGGATGAAGAGAAACTAGTTACGTATTTAAAAACTCGGTGAGAAAATTCATAGCCGGCGAGGTGCTGGCTGTAAATTTATATATTTTTGAAGGATGTAAAAAATGGGTAAAAGCGAATTGGTATTAGAAAATATTCCTGAGGTAAAAAAACTTATTGAACTCGGTAAATCGAATGGGGAAGTCACGTATGATGAGATAAACGAAATTTTACCTGATAAATTGCTCAATTCAGATAAGATTGACGATATTTTCATCCTCCTCAATCAATTAGGAATAGACGTAGTCGAGGAGTCATCGCGGCGATCTTCGTTAATGACGTCCTCACAATCTGAGAAAAAGAAGTCGTCTTCAAAGAAGAAACAAACTACATCTACTGCATCGGAAGAAGCATATCAGGATTCATCTTATCTGGATGATCCAATACGATTGTACTTAAAAGAAATAGGGAAGGTTTCACTTTTGTCTGGCGAGCAGGAGGTTGACCTTGCAAAAAGAATCGAAGAAGGGGAAATTCTTATAGAAAATGCAGTGCTTGAATCATCCCTTCTTGTCAACGAGTTGATTAAAAACCATACGAAGGTAAAGAGCGGGAAAATAAAACTTACTGAAGTTTTAAGATTCAATAGATTGTACTATCTTTCATCAGTAGATATGAAAAGTCTCGAAAAGCGCTACTATGACAATATGAATATCATTATCGCAGAGGACAAAAAGAAAGTGCTTGCAGAAAACAAGCTCAAAAAGCTCGATCCAGATTCAAGCAAAGCAAAAGAATTGCTTTCAAAGATTGAGAATTCAAAGCGTGCAATTCACAAAGCTGTCGTTGCAATGGGAATTCACGAGAATGAAATAAACAAGACAGCTCAGAAGATTCAATCGATGGTAACCAGAATTAAGGACACCCATCAGTTTTTTGAGAAGATTGAGAAGGAATACAATAAAGATCTTAAAGAATTAAAACATTATGCAAGAAAAGTCGAGAAAGGTGAAGATGTCAATAAAATATTGGCCATACTTAAGATAACGAACAAAGAAGAACTCCTCAACTTGGTGAAGGATATTCGCAATAACGAGAGAAAGATTCGTCGAATTGAGCAGGAAGCTGGCGATTCGGTAGAAAACATAATGAAATGGGGTAAACAGATTGAACAGGGACTTCGAAAGATTCAAATCGCAAAAAAAGAATTAATTAATGCGAATCTTCGCCTTGTTGTTTCAATTGCAAAAAAATATGCAAATCGGGGAATGCCGTTCTTTGATTTAATTCAGGAAGGGAATATTGGCCTCATTAAGGCGGTAGATAAATTTGAATATAGGAAGGGCTATAAGTTTTCAACCTATGCGACGTGGTGGATACGTCAGGCAATAACGCGTGCAATTTCAGATCAAGCGCGAACAATTCGCGTTCCCGTTCATATGATTGAGCAAATCAATAAGGTGATGCGCGAAACCCGCCTCTTCCAGCAAGAGTATGGACGAGAACCAACTGCTGAGGAACTTGCTGAGCGCCTCGGTTGGGTAATGTCGAAGGTCAAGGCAGTAAAAAATGTAGCGCGCGAACCGATTTCGCTTGAAACGCCAGTAGGAGAGGAAGAGGATTCCCTATTAGGCGATTTCATAGAAGATAAAGAGGTCGATTCCCCTGCGAACACGGCAGCGTATCGGCTCCTTTCGGAACAAATAAATAGTGTGCTAAAAACATTGCCTGCGCGAGAGCAAAAGGTTATTCGCATGCGCTTTGGGCTCGATGACGGATATTCGCATACCCTCGAAGAGGTTGGATACGTTTTTAAGGTAACGAGGGAGCGCATACGGCAGATTGAAGCAAAGGCGTTGCGAAGGCTTCGCCATCCAACCCGCGCACGTAAATTAAAGGACTATCTGGATTACGTGTAATATATCTCGCCTCTTTTCTTCTTGATTGTGGATTTGTTCTCTGCTAAGGTATCCGCCGGCGCAGGGGGAGTGCGATAGATGAATCAAAAAATTGCAGTGATAGGAGCGGGATCGTGGGGGACGTGTATTGCACAGGTCATTGCAGAGAACAATCCCGATTATCAAATAAAACTGTGGGCGTACGAGAAACATGTTGTAAAGTCCATCAATGAACGCCACGAGAATTCCGAATATCTACCCAACATTGCTCTTTCCCAATCAATCGTTGCAACGGGAAACCTCCGCGAGGCGGTTGAAGGTATAGAAGGAATAATCTTTGGAACGCCATCAAAAGTAATTCTTGAGATTGCGCAACGCGTAAAAAAACATCTTCCGCATGGAATTCCGGTTGCATATCTTACCAAGGGCTTTTGCAGAATTCACGATGAAATTCTTACCATTTCTATGGCACTTTCAAAAATTATGCCAGAACATGCAGAGAAAATTGTCGCAATTTCTGGCCCAAGCCATGCTGAGGAAGTAAGTAAAAAATTTCATACCTGCCTTTTGGTCGCTGGAAAATCGCCAGAGGCACGGCGCTATTTTTGCGAAATTTTACATTGTGAGTATCTCGAGTGTCGAGAACACGAAGACATTATTGGAGTTGAATTGGGAGGTACGTTAAAAAATCCTGCCGCGATTGCAGCGGGAATGTTGAGCGTGCTGCCCAACTGCGGTGACAATTTAGCAGGGGCATTGATGACAGAGGCATTGAAAGAGATGTGTATGCTGGGCGATGCGTTTGGGGCAAAGCGCGAGACAATGCTGGATATTTCCGGGTTAGGCGATCTAATTGCAACTGCGCTATCAGAGCATAGCCGCAATCGAAGATTTGGAAAAGATATTGCGCGCCAAATTATGAAAACCGGCAGTGCTGTTTCTTTTTACGATCGCATTGTAATGCGATTTAAGCCTGAATATGTCCTGGAAAAAATGAGCCGAAACTTGCATTATCTTGCAGAAGGGGCGTACGCAATAGAACCGTTAATAGAGTTTGCGCAAAAAAAAAGAATCGAAATACCCGTTTATCGTGCTCTCTACGAGGTACTTCTTAACAATCGTTCTGCGCGGCTTTTGATAGAAACAATAAAAAATCCAGCACGATTTCAAATGCTTCTTGACGAAACGCGCATCCGTGCGGGGATGCGAAAGAAAGGAATGGAGCGAGCGAAGGGAACCATATTTATTCCGATGATTTTAAAAAAAATAAAGAATTATATTAATACAAATGGGAATGCGATCGCATTTAGCGAAATGGTACAAAAGAGGCACACTCCCCTTGCCGTGTTTGCCGATGAACACCGTTTTTCACTCAAAGAACGAAGAGCGATTGCAATAATTGAAAATAATCCATCACCTGCTACAATGGAAGAGCTTTCGAAGTTGTATATTAAAGAATTTATTGATTGTTTTAATCCATTGGTATGGCGTTTGTTCATTTTTTTACTGACTGTGAGAAATGCAATGCTTAATGCATTCCGACGGGATACGTCGAAACCTATTTTTTCATCGAATCTCCGAGTAACAGGATTAATTCGTGAAGTGAGAAATGTTGCACATAGTGCAAATGTTGTATATTTGGCAACCTTTCGAAATTATCTCGACTTCCTTTTCATCATGATGGCAATTGGCAAATTCAATTTAATTCCTCCCCGTTTTCTTGTAAACAGCATCTTGATAGATAGCTCGTTGCGAAAATTTGTGGTGAGGCGGAGTGGTGGATATATTGTGAACATACAAAGATTGGGAAATCCATTGTATAGGGAAACAATTAAAGCTTATTTGACAACGCTTCTTGAACATGGCGTGCCCGTATTATTTTTCCCCGAGCTGCTTTTTTTTAAAGATGGAAGTTTGCGCGAGATGAGCGGTGAATTTATTGAGGCGGTTGTTGAATTGTTAAAGAGAAATACCGAAGAAATAGCGCTTATTCCAGTTACGATTTCATATTATAAGCGTCCTGTATCGGAAGTATATAGTGGCAAGAAATTTTCGTGGAGCCAAATGTTGCGCAATACAGTGCACATTAATTTTTCAAAACCAATTATGGTTTCTGATTATTCGCATCGCGATAATGCGCTTGCTATTATCACAACAATTGTAAAAGATAGGTGGAAAAGGGATTCGTTTGTGTTTCCACATTATTTATTTTGTGCAATATTGAAAAAATATAACTATGCGATTCACATGAACGAAGCGCGCGCGATGATTCGAAATATTTTACCGCTCGATGATCGGCTTAGAAGATATTCTGATCGGGAAATATTTACAAAAGGGATTAGCTTTCTCACTACAAATGGTATTGGAAGTGTGGAAGGGAAAATGATCCGCGGTACTGCGCGTGAAGAAGTTGATTATTATGCATCACTGTATGGAGAATTGCCATTATGATTTTTTATGAACTACTTTATTTTTTCAAGCAATTCTTTTGCTTTGTTTTTGTATTGAATTTCTGCATTGCCTTCTAATACCAATAGCGCTAATCGCTGAAATTGCGCAATACTTCCCAACCTATAATAGGTGATTGCCATGTTGAGAATAATTCCATTTTTGATTTGAGAAAATTTCCCCCATTCCATATCTCGCGCTTCGGCAAAAATTCGTATTGCTTCGCCAAAGTTTCCCATGAGAAAGTGATTTTTGCCAAGCAGATATGTGGCGAATGAAAGCGCTATTTTGTTATTTTCGTTGGACGCAATGACTTCTTTCAGCGATTCGATCGAAAGGTCGCACATCCTCTCTTTGTAGGCGATGAAGCTTGCATGAAGGAGATTTTTTTTGTTAATTGGAAAGTTCGAAAAAAAATCTTCCCAAATAGATTCATTTTCTTCGATGATCGATTGTAGATCTGTAGCGCCCACTCGCCAAAAAGCAAAACAGATATTAAGAACTAATATTTCTGTTATGATAAGGAATCGTTTGGATATCATCGAACATCAATAATAATTTATTTGAAAATGTATGGTGAATTTATTTAAAAAGGTATATTTGTCAATGAATATTCATCGCAATTGAAATTTCTTTTTTTAGGTAATTAGTTATGGTAATAGAAATACTTGACAACAGTTACGAAGAAGAGTAAAACGCGAAGCATGTTTGATTGGGACATACAGCGAGGATAAAAAATAATGCAAGAGATAAAAGTTAAAGAAGTTGTGAATAAGAAAATGTTAAAACAATTTATTATGCTTCCATGGACTGCAAAGATATATGACAATGATCCCGCTTGGGTACCTCCAATCATCGCTGACCAAAAAAAGCTTTTCGATCCGAAAAAAGGATATTTTTATGAAATCGGAGAAGTAGCATATTTTCTTGCATATAAGGATAATAAACCGGTAGGAAGGATTACTGCGCATATAAACCGATTGTATGAAGAAAAATACAATAAAGACACAGGTTTTTTTGGATTTTATGAGGCAATTGACGATTTGTATGTCGCACACGCCCTGTTTTCTGCAGCGGAAGAATGGCTTAAGAAAAAAGGGAAAACGCGCGTCGAAGGCCCACAGAGCTTTTCGGTGTACGATTCTGTTGGGTTTGAAGTGTTGGGAGAGCACATCATGCCGGTAGTTGGCCTTTTTCACTTTGCCCCGTATTATAAAAATCATGTCGAAGCGTGTGGCTATACAAAGTGCATCGATTGGCACTGCTTTCTCGTTCGCAAAATCGATGATTACAAGCCGTATTTGCAAGATGTGCGCGAAAATATTATGAAAAAACAGGATGTGAAGTATGTATACTACAGCCCGAAGGAAATGAAAAAGCGTGCCAAGGAAATTCACGAAATATTTAATAAAGCGTGGGAGGGCAATTGGGGGCATTTGCCTTTAACGGATAAACAGTTTAAAATGTTTGTCGATGAATTGAAACAAATTGCAGTACCTGAACTTATTATCTTCGCTGAAAAGGATGGGAAAACTGTCGGTTTTATCGTATCGATTCCCGATGTAAATCCCGCACTAAGGATATTAAATGGTCACCTGTATCCATGGCGATTGATAAAAGCATTTCGTGAAATTAAGAAAGTAACCAAACTTCGCACAATCATTATGGGTGTGTTGCCCGAATACAGAGGACAAAAGATTGATGATGTATTTTATCTGTACACAATTGAAAATGGGATAAGATTGGGATATACCGAATCGGATTGTTCGTTGATTGTTGAAACAAATTATAAAATGATCAATGCGCTAAAACCGTTAAAGGCAGAATGTTATAAAACATATCGCATCTACGAGAAAAATATATGAAATTGCTTTGTGAGTAACTTTCCATGATGTATAAGACATTAACAGAATACAATGCGCGCGTTCACTTAGAGGAAGTTCTCACCTTTGGGATGGCATTATTTCTGAACTCGTTAATTATTATTTTTTCGGATATCATCGTTGTTCCTATCATTTTTACTATTAATGTGTGTATTATGGTGCTCATTGTGGTAACAGCATATGTGCAGCGATACACGAATTCGCCACTATTTAAAATATATCGCGACTGGTACATATTAGTGTTTCTTGTTACGATTTTCATGGAGCATAATACCCTTGTTCCCATAATTAACCCAAACGATGTTGATAATTTTTTAATTAGAGTTGACTATGTTCTCTTTTTCCAACATCATCCAACAATTTTATTAGAAAAATTGTTACATCCTGTAGTCACTGAACTTTTGCAAATAGTGTATGCTTCATTTTATTTTTTGCCGTTTACCCTATGTTTATTGCTGTATTTGGAAGAGCGAAAAATAGAATACCACATTGTTGCATCCACAATCTTGCTTGGATTTTATCTTTCATACATTGGGTACTATATTTTCCCTGCAATTGGGCCTCGATTTACTCTTTCTCATTTGCAAACAAAACCGCTTGAAGGAGTATTATTGTTTCCATATATCCATCATGGATTGGCATATTTAGAGGGAGTAACGCGCGATTGTTTCCCAAGCGGACACACGCTTGTTTCTATATTGACGATTCTTTTGGCGAAAAGTTATTATAAAAACTTTGCTCCCATTGCAACGGTGTGGGCAAGTTTGTTAATACTATCTACTGTGTATTTGCGATACCATTATGTAATCGATGTGATTGCAGGATTATTATTAGGCATTGCGACATTTCGATATGGCCCTCTGTTGGCGCGGTTGTATATTTTTGGCAAAGCGGAATCACCTTTTCCCGTGTTGGATTATTTGCGGAACTGGTGGAATGTAATTTCGGATTTACGGAAAAGATAAGATGCTAAGTTCGCGCATGCCTGAGGTTGTCATTGCGCACA
The DNA here is from genome assembly GCA_026419015.1 of Spirochaetota bacterium. Lineage (GTDB taxonomy): Bacteria > Spirochaetota > UBA4802 > UBA4802 > JAGODF01 > DYLV01. The sequence continues at coordinate 15,294 of JAOAAF010000009.1, read as the reverse complement.
TTTTTCGTGCATTTCGCGTATGATGTCGTGATGTTGCAGGATGTCTAAGATAACAATACCGGCGGCAGTCAATCCAATAATTCCGGGAACGTATGAAATGCTGCCACGATGTTTTCGATCTTGCCCTTTTGGCTGTTCAATAGAAAATACACAGCGCACTCCTTTTTCAATTCCAACGGTTCGCAGTCTTCGGCGAACGCTTTTTGCATGAGGGCACCCGAATGTGCGAGAAATGTCCGCAACGCGTACCTTTGTGGGATCTAAACGCTGGGCGCCACCCATGCAAGAGACAAAAAAAATGTTGTGATCTTTCAGAAATCGGATAAGTGAAATTTTTGACTCAATGCTATCGATGGCATCGATTGCATGCGTAAATTTTGATTTAATTAAATGCAGATTTTCGCTCGTAATGAAAGTGCGATGAGTTTCTACCTTACAGTGGGGATTGATGTCGAGCGCCCGTTGAGCTGCAACATCCACCTTTGCAGTACCGATTGTGCTTTTCAGCGCAATTAATTGCCTGTTGCAATTGCTTTCTTCGACTTCATCGGCATCGATAATAACGAGCTTTCCAACTCCCGCACGTACAAGCGCTTCGAACGCATATGAGCCAACGCCGCCAATCCCGAAGACAGCCACGCAGGCTCGCGAGAGGGATGACATCCCTTCCGTACCCACCAATGCGATGGTGCGTTCGTAAAAGAGGCTATTAACGAGGCCCTCGTTTATGGAACCTGTGGCGCGCATGCGAAATTTGTTCCAGGGGAAAAAATCTCCTGTTAAGGTAATCAAGCCACTTAAATTTTTATGATAAAGAGAAAATCAAGCACATTTCCTACAAACAAAAAAGGGGGAATCTGCATTTTTCAAATTCCCCCTTCAATTGTTCGCATATACCCGAGTGGAGAAAAAAAAACGATTTTAATAAAATGATAATTGTTTATTATTTGCAATTGTTGCAATTGCAAATCTTCAAATTGTAGTGGACGTCGACATCACCGCTGAATGTGGTGTTGGATGGGCACTCGCAATCCATAGGAACGGTTATTGAAACAATTCTTGCACCGGGTGTTGGTGACGTACAGCACCTTGAACCGTCAGGGCAGTTTTCCCCTTCATCGTCAGAACATGAGAGCATTAAAGAACTTACAGCGAAAGCGATTAATAAAATTTTGAACTTCATACTTGCACTCCTTAAAATAATATAATCTTCTCCAAACTTGCGGTCGTATGCTATAAAATTATATGACATTGGATGTTATTTTGTCAATTTTTTGAGATTTATATTTTTAATTTAAAAAAGTTTTATGATGAAGTTTTTTAGAATATAGGTAAAAATATCCATATTTTAAGATAAATGTTTATATTTTAGTATAATCTTATATATTCGCAATAGTTCTAATTCAATTCTAAAGCCTTCGGTGTCGAAAGTACGAATAAGGCGAAGTGTCTCTTGACATTTGCTCTTTGAAAACTGGGGTGTTTGCTTTTGTTGTGATTAAAGTGGGCAGTCTCCTTTGTGTTGGGTTGCAGTCTTGTATGTGCCCATATACAAGCCTGGAACTGCCAGAAGTCCCGTCCGTTTTACGGATGAATGCGGTATCACAGCTTCAACTGTTCTGCCCGCAGTTGAAGCGGCAAGGAAGCCAAAATTTATACAAAGGAGTGTACAATGATCATCAATCACAACATGTCAGCCATCAATGCCAACAGGGCGCTGAAGTTCACCCACTGGGAGGTGGACAGAAGCATGCAGAAGCTGTCCTCGGGGATGAGGATCAACAGAGCGGGCGATGATGCCTCTGGACTTGCAGTATCCGAGAAGATGCGCAGCCAGATTATGGGCCTTCGTCAAGCAGAACGAAATACCGAAGATGGGATGTCGTTCGTTCAAACCGCCGAAGGATACCTTAATCAGACTGCGACGATTATTCAACGCATAAGGGTATTAGCAATCCAGGCAGCCAATGGTATCTATACGCCACAGGATCGCCAACTCATTCAGGTTGAAGTGTCCGCGCTTGTCGATGAAGTTGATCGCATCGCTTCCCAAGCGGAATTCAACCGTTTCCAAGTGCTAACGGGAAGATTTTCGCGCATCAATGCGCAGGCGAGCATGTGGTTCCATATGGGCCCCAATCAAAATCAGCGCGAGCGGGTCTATATTGGAACGATGACTGCTGCGGCATTAGGTTTCAAACGCGGTGGTCAGATTGTGCTCAATCTTTCAACTCCCCGAGGTGCCAACGAAGCGATTGGGATTCTGGACAATGCGCTACAAAGGCTATCCAAACAGAGATCTGACCTTGGTGCCTACTATAACAGGCTCGAGATGGCAGCCAAAGGTCTTATGAATGCGTATGAAAATGTGCAAGCGGCAGAGTCCAGAATTCGCGATGCCGATATGGCTGAGGAGATGGTAGAATTTACCAAAAATACCGTCCTCGTGCATAGTGGCACTGCAATGTTGGCGCAGGCGAATCTAAAACCCCAGTCAATTCTTCGTCTACTTGGATGATGCAAGTAGCGAAGAGTGGTTCTTTGAAAACTCGTGACTATTCTCATTGCGAAGTAGTAACTACTGGGATTGTCCAGATCGGCCGTTTCGACGGCCGGTAATGAAAGGGAGGGCATTACTGGCCGTCGAAGCGTGCTTGGCGGCCTAAAACCGGATCATGGGCAGTCCGGGTTACTTACCAAAAAGGAGCAAACCTTCGGCTTTCACGCGAAAGCCCGTTTCTCGCATGAGGCGAGAAACGAAAAACCAGCGTTACCAATACACACAAAATTGTGACGCTGCAACTACACTAGGGAGGGAGAAACAATGAGAATTAGTCACAACATGAGTGCCATATTCGCAAACAGGCAGATCAAGCTTGTATCCGAACGGCTCGATAAAGCTATTGAGAAGCTCGCCTCTGGTGAAGCAATCAATAGGGCTGGTGATGATGCTTCTGGTCTGGCAGTATCGGAAAAGATGCGAACCCAGATGCTCGGCCTGCTCCAGGCTGAAAGGAATGCCCAGAATGGACTTTCCTTTATTCAGGTCGCAGAAGGCTCTCTCCAGCAGATCAACGATATTCTTCAGCGAATTCGAGTCCTTGCGGTGCAAGCTGCAAACGGCATTTACTCGAATATGGACAGGGTTCAAATTCAGGTTGAAATTTCGCAACTTATCGATGAGGTCGACAGAATCGCAACCTCTGCGGAATTTAACCGACAAAAGATCCTGACAGGAATTTACTCGAGGAATTCCCGCACAGGGCCAATGTTTTTTCATGTTGGTGCCAATCAGGATCAACGTATGCAAGCGATCATCGCCACGATGAGTTCGCGCGCATTGAACCTTGTTGAAGGGAATAGAAAGCGTTCGCTTTCCACTGTTGCTCAGGCAAATGCGCTGATAGGGTATGTCGATGCAGCGTTGGACAAGCTCAATCGACAGAGGGCAGACTTAGGCGCTTACTACAACAGGATGGAAAATACAATTCGAGCGCTTGCGTATTCCCACGAGAACATGACTGCTGCATTTTCCCGAATAAGGGATGCGGATATGGCAGCAGAGATGGTTGAGTTTACGAAAAATCAGATACTCATTCAGAGTGGTACTGCGATGCTGGCCCAGGCAAATTTTAAGCCTCAACTGGTGCTAAAACTTCTCGGATGAGTATCGATATTGTACACAGTGCCCGGTATTATTTGCTTCTCCTCTGGATGGGAGCCAGGGGAGAAGCCACCTTTTACAAGGAGGGGAAGAGGTGGAAAATTTTATCAGTGTGATGCATTATTACATGGAGGTAGAAGATGGATATTACGAAGATTTTAGGCAATCAGCCAACTGTCGCGATGACCCCGCGGAAGGAATCGTTGCAGACAACCGAGCGCATTAGTGAAAATGCAAATATTTCTCCCAAAATCGATAAGGGAATGATCGAACTTTCGCGGGAAGAACTTAAAAATCTCGCGGATGCGCTTACAAGTGCCGCAAATGCGCTTAATAAGCGAATACAATTTTCTTATAACGAGAAAATCAATCGGGTGGTGCTGAAGGTAATAAATACCGAAAATAATGAAGTAGTTCGCGAAATACCGCCGCGAGAACTCGTTCGGGTGTATGAGCATATTCATGAGCTCATTGGCATGTTTGTCGATGAATCGCGTTGACCAAAATCGGTTTTCGTGAGAAGATAAACCGCTTTTTGGGAAAAAATAATATTATTGCCAACATGGTTTAAAAAAACCGTGGGAATGCTTCTTTGCTCTTTTTATATATAATCTCCTCCCTCTTTTATCAATGCAGACAATCTATTGTTTAGTAGTAATTTGAATTTCATTCTCAATACGCCTCTTAAAAATTGGAATTTTGGACGGTGCAAATTGTGACGATAATTAATTGATGTAATTTGTAGAAATGAGTATATTTGTTGAAAATATATTTTCTGGGTGATGCATATGCCAATTTCGTTTGGTGGAATGGCGTCGGGTGTTGATACTGAAGAAATTATAAAAAAACTGGTACAGGTTGAATCTCGCCCAATTGTGCAGTGGGAAGAGGAAAAAAAGGTTGCTTCCCAAAAAAAACAGGCTTTGATAAAATTGAGAGAATATGTAACAACTCTTCAGGATGCCGCAAAAGAACTGTATGGGTTTCGAGCAGCATATTTCGATAAAACTGCTACTTCCTCCGATGCGAGCATTGTGGAGGCGGAGGCGGGTAGGAATGCTGAAAAGGGCACAACGACGGTGGTGGTAAAAGAATTGGCGGGAGTTCATAAAATTAGCAGCGAAGAAATAAAAAAGGATCGAGAATTGGAAGCGGGAAAGTTTACCATCGAAGTGAATGGAGAAAAGCACACGTTGCGCTTTCGCGGTGGGAAGATTTCGGCATTGTACGATTTGCTGGCTGAAGAGGCTTCCGATATTGTTTCGACGAATTTAATAAATACAAAAGACGATTATTATAAACTCGTGCTGGAATCGAAAACTTCTGGGACAAAGGGGGAAATTCTCCTTTCGGGAGATAAAGGAATACTTAATGCAATTGGGCTTATCAAAGGAGAAAAAGGCGCAGAACCTTCTCGAATCGATATGGTGTTTGATCAGCGGTACTTTATTCCTTATGGTGGTCCTGAGAAAATCGGGGAACAAAATGGTTCTCTCACTGTTGCAAAGGATGGAAAATCGGTCAAACTCACAGGCCTTTTGTGGCGCGAGTATGTTCTCCCTGTTGAACTTCACTTAAAAGAAGACAGCACTTTAGAATTTGAATTTGCATATAAGGAGCCGCCATCGGAAAAAGAAGAAGAGATTCCCTATCGTGTTGAAATTGGTCCAGAGGAGCGAACAGTAATAAAAGGTATCGAACTTCATAGTTACAATGTACCCCGCATACGGGAGGTTGAAAAGAAAAAAAAGAAAGAAAGTTTCGAAACACTCTTGGGAATCGGAGTTGTCGCAACAATTGAAGGGCAACGAAGCGAAAAAATTTATCACATCGATAAGAAATCAAAGGGCAAACAAGAAATTCCAATTGGCAGAGATTTTAAAGATAAAAAAATTTCCAAAATAATTCTTTTTTGCAATGAAGGCGAGGTTGATTTTAACGATGCAGCAATCCTTACTCCTGAAAAGGGAATTGGCTATTTCGATCCAAAGCACGTTATTAACAAAGCGAAGAATGCGCGCATGATTGTGGATGGCGTTGAGGTAATTCGCGACAAAAATACAGGCATAACGATGTAATAAAGGGCGTGACGCTTAATCTTAAGCGCGAATCGGAAAGCCCTGTCACTATTCGCATTGAGCCAAATCCGAAGAATGCAGTCGATAAGATTAAAAAATTTATTGAAGCGTATAACAATTATATTGAATATTCGTCAGAGCTTGTCTTTGTAGAACGTGCGAAAAATCCCACTCCGGGTGCTAAACAAACGGTGCGCACAGGGCTTTTTGTTGGTGATTCGACGATCATTCGCTTAGAAAACACTGTGAAAACTGTTGTCAATTCCGCATATCCAAGCAGAGCGGATAATCCGATTAAGGTTATCACACAACTTGGAGTCTCTACTGGTGCGATTAACTCCGAGTGGGAAACCATTAAAAGCGGAAAACTCATTTTGGATGAAGAAAAGTTCATAACAGTTGTGCAAGAAAATCCTGAAGGGGTAAAGGAATTTTTTGGCTCAGATACGGATGGCGATACGAGAATTGACAATGGAATGGCATTTAAGTTGCAACAGGCATTGAAACCTTACACGATGGCAGGAAAAAATATTATTCAAACAAAAATCGATTATGAAGATAATGCAATAAAATCGAATGAAGAGCGCATTTCTCGCCATCAGGAGCATTTAATAAAATATGAAGACAAATTGCGTAAAAAATTTGCGGCAATGGAGAAAGCAATTTCTGGAAGCAAAGCTCAAAGCAATTGGTTAAAACAATACATGAACAGCGATAAAGAAGAAAAGTAATTTTCGAATAAAATTACACTTTGTAAATAAGAGGGAAAATGGAAATTCAAATTAATGGATATCCAATTGAATTTGCGCTCGAAAAAGAGAAATCAGTTAAAGATGTAGTGGAATCGCTAACAGCATGGGCGAAAGATCGCGAACTAATTTTCTCTGAAATATGGGTAGACAATGCGCGTTATTTTGTGGAGGACGCACCGAATTTTTCGCTTGATGGCATTGGTACAATAAATTGCATCATCGTTTCGAAAGCCGAGTTGGTTGCCGATAGCATATTCGAAGCGTCGGAATATTGTGAGAGAATGATGCAATTTATCGATTCGGCAGTGACATCGCAACGCATTGCCGCGGATGATTGCAAAAAGATGCATGAAGGGCTGGGATGGCTAATAGAGGTTGCGCACAGAGTGCTTAACCTTTTGGGAATTTCTCCAGCAGATTTCAAATATCGCGATAAATCTGCTCAAATGCTTCTCGATGAACTCAAGAACTTTCAAAATGAAATAAATACATCCAGTGACTTATCAGTGTCACTTTTGAAAGATCGGAAAAACATCTTAAGCGATCTACGCGATTTTTTTCGCATCGTTTTACTAAGCGATGAGATGCGGAAAGCTTCGATTACCAGCATCGATTCTCCAGACGCGGTGATATCTATGATTGCCCAACTCGTTGATGAGATCCCTATTCAGCGACAAAATATTGAGCGCGCAGCTTCTGCGTATCACGGTGGAAAAGATGTCGAAGCATCGCGCAATGTTGAATCTTTTATCGATTTTGTTTATCGATATTTAAGAACATGTTATCACGTTAAACCTCTTTTCGGCATTGATGTCGATGCTGTAGTTTGCGGCGAAAAAACGCTGAGTGAAAAAAATAATGAACTCAATGAACTTCTTAATCAAATGCTTCAATGTCTCGAGAATAGCGACATCGTTGGGCTTACCGATGTGCTGGAATATGAGTTTCTCCCAGCGCTTGACGATATTGAGAAATTTTGCAAAGCGATTTTCGATATGCTGCAATCGCCGAAGTGATGTTCGCATATTGGGTTAAAAAGCATTTTTTTATCAATAGCGAGGTGATGGAATTGTGAAAGGTAAGAAACTCTGGGGCGGGAGGTTTGAGCAGGAAACTGCAACGATTACAGAGAAAATTTCAGCATCGGTCGATTTCGATAAGCGTCTGTATCGTCAGGATATCCATGGCTCAATCGTTCATGCCGAAATGCTTCGGAATATAGGTGTGCTCAATGATGAAGAATGCAGAAAAATTGTGAATGGCTTGCAAGAAATATTAAAGGAAATCGAGGAGAACAAATTCGAATTTTTCCATTCCCTTGAAGATGTCCACATGAACATCGAGTATGCGCTCACGCAAAAGATAGGCGAGGTGGGGAAAAAATTGCATACCGCGCGATCGCGAAACGACCAAGTGGCGCTCGATATGCGCCTTTATCTGCGTGAGGAGTGTGCGCTCATTCGGCGATTGATAGCCCATGTGGTTCATGAGCTGGTCACAAAAGCAGAAACGCATCTTGAGATAATCATGCCAGCCTACACGCATTTGCAGGTGGCGCAACCAGTGCGATTCTCGCATTATTTGTTAGCGCATGCGTGGGCTTTGGTGCGCGATATCGGGCGATTGGAAGCTGCAGAAAGAGCATCGATGGTGTTGCCATTGGGTGTGGGAGCGTGTGCGGGCGTTAATTATCGAAACGACAGAGAATTTTTACGCAAAAAGCTTGGTTTTGCTTCGATTTCCCAAAATTCAATGGATACCGTAAGCGATCGCGATTATATCTTGGATTTTTTGTATTTTGCCGCAGTTTTAGGGATGCATCTTTCACGGATGGCAGAAGAATTGGTGCTATGGTCTACGAGCGAGTTTGGATTTATACGGCTTTCTGATTCGGTGACCACTGGTTCGTCAATAATGCCACAAAAGCGAAATCCAGATGTTGCAGAGCTTATTCGAGGGAAGTCGGGAAGATTATATGGGAATCTTATGTCGCTTTTGGTCACAATGAAGGGTTTGCCGCTTACCTACAATAGGGATATGCAGGAGGACAAGGAGCCACTTTTTGATTCAATCGATACAGTGAAAATGTGCTTGGAAGGGATGAAAGAGATGATTGCGACAATGGAAGTGAATGGTGGGGTAATGCGAAACGCAGTGTATTCGAATTATTCCACGGCAACGGATTTGGCCGATTATCTGGTAAAAAAAGGAGTGCCATTTCGAGAGGCACACGAGATTGTCGGTGCAATTGTGAAACACTGCGAGAGAGAAAAAAAAGATTTCTTTTCTCTCACGCATTCCGATTTGCAAATGTTTTCGAACGCTTTTGACAGCGATGCGGTGAATCTGCTTGATCCCATGCGCTCAACAGAGAATAAGGTTTCAGCGGGCGGTACTGCGCTCGTTGAAGTGGAAAAGCAAATTCGAGAGTTGAAACATATTTTGAAATCGCTGGGGGAGGTTAGGTGATCGACGCAATTTTAAAAATAGAAGTAACATCGTGGGGTGCAATTACCTTTCGATTAATATGCGCAATGATTGCGGGATTTGCTGTTGGGTTTGAGCGCGAGCGGCATTATCAGCCTGCGGGGCTTCGCACGCACATGGTGCTTGCGCTTGGCGCATGCATTGTGATGATCATTTCAATTCTTGTACCGATTGAATTTCACCAGTCATTTCCTTCATTAGATACTACAAGAATCGCCGCGCAAGCAGTAAGCGGCATTGGTTTTTTGGGTGCGGGTGCAATTTTTCGTTACGGGTTTACCGTGAAAGGGCTAACAACTGCCGCATCGATTTGGACTACTTCTGCGATTGGATTGGCGTTTGGGGCGGGACTTTATTGGGTTGCGGTGAGTGGTACGATACTGTTGATCGTGATTTTGCAAATCTTTGAAAAGGTGGAAAATTTGTTGGTAGAACAAAAAGATTTGCGGATTCTCACTGTTGAATTTAAAACGGGAGCAATGGAGATTGGCGATATTGTTAAAGTTATCAAAAGGCACAACGTTGTGGTAAAGCAAATGTCCATTGCCGATCTCATTGAGCGCGGCAATGTTGAAGTAAAGATAAACTGTCGTATCGATGCTGAAACGAGCATCAAAAGCCTTTTTCACGACATTAAAGAACTGGGAGAAATAAAAGTATTAAGGATCGATTGATAGAAGTTTTTAGAAAAATAAAATTCCAGTTTTCATCTTGAAATCATCGCGCGTGCGCGGTATTTTTTACTTGTCCACGACGCGGTGCCCGCTGTCAATGGAAATATAATTGTTAATCGTTACTATGAATCGCACCCAATTGCAAATCACAATACCGCAGGAGTTTCGAAAACCAATTGAAAAGCTCGTGAAGACTTTTCAATCGGCGGGGTATGAATGCTACATGATAGGTGGGTCTGTGCGCGACTTATTGTTAAAGCTCCCAGTCTTCGATTTCGATTTTGCAACAAATGCAAGGCCAAATGAGGTGCAAAAGCTTTTTAAAAGGAGCCTTCCTATTGGGATTAAACATGGTACCGTCACCGTGTTCGTGGGTGAATATTCGTTTGAGGTGACCACCTACCGTGCGGATGGCGCATACATTGACGGGCGTCATCCCGAGTCGGTACGCTTTTCCGATACGCTGGAAGAGGATGTAAAGCGGCGCGATTTTACGATTAATGGTTTTGCATACGATGTGATAAACGATAAACTCATCGATTATGTGAATGCACGGGAAGACCTGCGCGCGAAAATCATTCGCACCATTGGCAATCCGCTCGACCGATTTCGCGAGGATGGACTTCGGCCATACCGCGCATGTCGGCTTGCGGCGAAACTCAACTTTACTATTGAAAAGCACACGCTCGAAGCGATCTCTCAATCGCTGGATATTGCCGCGAAGGTATCGGCAGAACGCGTGCGCGATGAACTGATCCGACTTCTTGAGACCGATAAGCCATCGATCGGTTTTAATTACATGAGAGACACTGGACTTCTCGCCTTGTGCCTGCCCGAACTTGCACAATCCATTGGGGTGGAGCAAAACAAATATCATCGGTATGACATTTATACGCATAGCGTACTAGCTTGCGATGCAGTGCCTAAGAAATATCCGATTATCCGACTTGCTGCGCTTCTGCACGATATTGGAAAGGTCCCCACGCGAAATCTCGGCAGCGATGGCGATTATACATTTTATAGCCACGAGGTAATAGGGACAAAGATGGCAAAAAAATTGATGAAAAGGCTTAAGTTTTCGAACGAGGAAATTGAGAAAGTGACAACCCTTGTGCTCAATCACATGTTTCATTATACTTCAGAGTGGACCGATGGCGCAGTGCGGCGCTTCATGCGGAAGGTTGGAATGGAAAATATAGAAGATCTCTTTGTTCTCCGCGAGGCCGATCGAAAAGGCACTGGCTACAGAAAAGGGGTGCCAAGCGCAATCCATGAACTTAGAAAGCGAATCCAGAAGGTCATCGACGAAGAAAATGCGATTACCGTAAAAGATTTGGATATCAACGGTTATGTGGTGATGGAGGAATTTAATCTTACCCCCGGGCCTATGGTGGGGAAAATTCTCAATCATTTATTGGAATTGGTGCTGGATGATCCAACTCTCAACAAAAGGGAAATACTGTTAGAAAAAGCGCGCGAGTTCGTTGCAAACTTCAATGCACCGTTAGGCGGTGAAGAAAAACAATGAATTATGTTTTGTTAAATTAAGGAGGAATCTCACTTTCGTGAAAATTCCTCCTTTGGTGATAAGAAGAATTACTCAGTGAGTTTAAAGCGGATGGGATAGTATATTTTGCACTTAAATGCATTTCCGCTTGCATCCATTGCAGGATAAAACGAAATTGTCCGAAACCAATCCAATACGATTCGATCCAAAACGGGATGAAGTTTTTTCACGATCTTCGCATATACCACGCTTCCCCTTTCGTCGATCCCAACTTCAGTGATCACAACCCCTTCTATCCCTAATTTCCGCACGGAATCGGGGTAGGTAGGTAGCGAGCTTATTTTTGCCTGAGGGGCAACAGCGGAAAGCCCGGCAAGGTTGTAATGGCCTCTGTCATCGCCGAATTTTAATTGCTCTTCTTTTTCTGTTGTATCTTCCACGTATTCATCCTGTGTGACGATTTCCTGTTCAACAGCAGGAGATACGGGAATGCTGAGTTCAACCATTTCGAAGCTGCTTAAATCGGCGAAATCATCGGCTCGAATGACAATTTCCCATCGCAAAAATTGGATGAGCAGATACAACAGCGTAAACGAGACAAAAAAGAGGGTCAATTCCGGTCGCAACCGAAAAAAATTTATCACGCGAGGATATGTCATTGTGGCATTCATCTGTACTGTATTCATAAGTATGCTCCTTTTACTTTTTTTTGCTTACAAGAACAATGTTGTGAACCCCTGCTTCTTTAAGGGATTCAAATATTGCGTTTATATGTTCGTATTTAATAGTTTTTGATGCCCTAATGAGGGCTTTCGTTTGAGGGTTAGATGCCATTTTGAATCGTGCATACGATGTAAGCTCCTGTGCTGTTCCCTTTTTCCCGCCAAAGAAAATATCTCCTTTTTCATCAACCCATACGTTGAAGTATCGCTGCGTCTCCTGTTCTGAAATGTGCGATTGCGGTAAGTCCATTTTAATGTCGATAGTATCTTCGCTTACATTAGAAAGGATGAAAAATATTAATAGCAAAAACGCAATATCCGCCATTGCGGAAACTGGTATTGCGCTTGAAGGCCGTATTCGCTTTCGTATCATAAGAGCATCACCCTTTCTCGATCATCCGAAATGATAGTTTTTTCACCTTTGTGCTTTTCATTATGTCTATTACATCGATTACTTTTTGGTATATTACATTTTTTTCGATTTTAAGAAGAACGATCGCATCGGGCTTTTTTTGCACCAAAAGCTTCAATTCCCTTTGGAGATCTTCCATGTAAATTCGGCGATCGTTGAACTTAATGATATCGTTTTCCTTTAGGACGATTGTAGTGATTTCTTTATTTTCGACAACTTTCGGCCGCTTGCTTTTGTCGGGAAGTACCATCGGAAGGCCATCTTTAAAGATGAACGAGGATGTCACCAGAAAAAAGATAATTAACAAAAACGCAATATCCGACGATGATGCCATGTTCATCTCGGACGTTGCGCGAAGTGTACGCTTTATTCTCACGACAAATACCCGTATAACTTAAAAAATTTGAAAATTAGCGATAATCACGTGCTGCTATTGTCGTTCTTCGTTTTAATGAATTTTTCGATTATGTCGGCAGAGATGCGCTCCACGCTTGTCACAAAACCTTCGATTTTGCTTACAAAGAAATTGTAGATAAGCGAAAGGGGAATTGCTGCAATCAGACCAAAAACCGTTGTGAGAAGAGCCTCTCGAATGCCCGTTGCGACTATTTTTGCGCTGATGTGGTCGGCTGCAGCGATGTCGTTAAAAGCTGTAACCATTCCCGTAACGGTACCAAGAAAACCTAACATTGGAGAAATGTTCGCGATTGCCGAAATCATCGAGAGGTGGCGTTCCAGCGAAGCGACTTCCACCGATGCTGCGACTGAAATTGTTTTTTCAACGCGTTCAAATCCTAAATGTTTTACTTCAAGGCCTTTTAAAATTATTTTTGAAAGCGTATTATTTTTCGATTTGCACACTTCTTCAACATGGGTAAGATCTTTTTCCAGCACTGTTCTTTCTAAAAGATCGATGAACTCTCTCGATGCGAGGCGTGCGCGGAAAAAGTAAATGGTCCGTTCAATTGCAATTGCAAAGCCAAAAGCGGTAAGAATCAAAATTGGCCACATAAAAGGCCCACCTTCGCGGAAAAAGGCGCGCAAGGAAAACGATCTTCGCTCGATTACTTGGTTGTTGGCACCGTTTTTATCGTCGCCAGTGGGAGTCGATGTGGCGTTGTCTTTCGACGCGCTTTCAGCTGTTTGCGCGGCAGCGGGTGCGGTGGCATCCTGCTGGCCATACGAAAAAAGACCTGCGAGCATCAGCATCGCAATCGATAGGATTATAATTCTTTGAAACTTTGATTTTTCCATTGTAAATTATACCTTAACCATTGAGTGTGTAAGATTTATCGAATTTGATCAGAAGAACGCTTACACCAGTTTTGCGCACCATGCGTGCAATGTACCGCGTCTGTCTGTTCAATAAGCGTTGTGCTTTATGTTAAAAAAAACTGCGATGAAGTAAAAAAAACTTTAATAATTTATTAATTATTTATAAAATTTTTGTTAAGCACGTGCGCGCGGACGGGATGAAATTTGGTGTCAAAAAATGATGTTTCTATAAAAAATTGATTACGTAGCAAGGTTGAAATGTTGATAAAAAATTTTAATTTAAAAATTTCACTTGAGCTTTTATTTTAACATCCATCTCCAGTTTGCTGTGCATTAAGCCCTGCCCGCTTTGCCACCATACAGGAATTTTACTAAATCTTTATTTTTTGTTTAAGAGCGTATGCTATTTATAGCACTGATTTTAATGAAAGCGCTTTTGACTGCTGTGGAATGCAAATGAACAATGGCCAAAACGGCAGAGCTTTTTGCGTTTTATTATTTTTTAAATAAAAATAATAAATTTAGGGGGAAAGTTTAAAAATTTTTTTGAGGAGTTATGCGCAACATGGAGTTAAAAAAAATTTCACAAGCCTTTTTTATTGCACTGCTGCTTGTCGCATTTAAATCCATCGCACACGCTCAAACGGGAACTGTGACGGGGAGAGTGATCGACGCCGTTACAGGGGAACCGATAATTGGCGTCAATGTAATCATCCGTCAGCACAACATTGTCGGCGTAACCAACATTGACGGAAGGTTTATGCTTCAAAATGTTCCCGAGGGCGAGCAGAGAGTTGAGTTTCGAATGATGGGTTACAGCCCTTCCTTTACCACTGTGAACGTCGTTGCAGGCCGAAGCAATGTGGTAAACGTGACGATGTCGTATCTTACCGTACATGAGACTGTCGTCAAAGCGAAAAAAATTAGCAGCACCGACGCAGCGCTTTTAAGCATTCGAAAAAAAGCACCAGTGGCGCAGGATGCAATAAGCGCCGAGCAAATATCGAAATCGCCTGACGCGGATGCAGGGGATGCTGCTAAGCGCGTTACTGGCATTACCGTAGTCGATGGAAAACACGGGAAGATGGTCTACATTCGAGGGTTAGGAGAGCGATATGCAAGCGTGATGTTTGCTGGTACCATCCTTTCATCGCCCGATCCCGATAAAAGAGTAGTGCCGCTAGATATTTTCCCCGCTGCGCTTTTGGACAATCTCATCATCACAAAATCGTACATTCCTGAAATGCCAGGGGAGTATGGTGGCGGTCAGGTTCAGGTGAATCCAAAGGACTATACCGAAGAGTACGAATTTAAAGTTTCGGTGGGGTCGGGATATCATACGACCACAACGCGAAAGGATTTTCTTACCTATCGCGGCGGAAAGTACGACTTTTTTGGGTACGATGACGGAACGCGAGCGCTTCCTTCGGGAATTGGCAGGGAATATTTAAACTATCTCAACTATACCCCAGCACAAACCGAAGCGATTGGCGAATCGCTCACCAATGAATACACTCCCGATTACGAAAAAGGGAAATTCCCATTCGATGTGAATTTTTCGTATAATGACAGCTGGCGGGTGGGTGCGTATAATATTGGAATGGTTGTCTCAGGGCTTTTTCGAGAAAAATCGACCACGCGCGAAATTCGCACGATGCGCGTCAGCGATGATTTTCAAATTCTCAAGCTTTACGACGTATTAAAGTCGACCTACGCAACGAGC
>JAOAAF010000105.1 GCA_026419015.1 Spirochaetota bacterium | reverse complement strand
GTGTACAATCGCGCGAGCGTGAAGCGCAATGGGGAGCCATGGAATCCCCGCAAATGGGTTGTGAAATGGACGGGAAGCAAATGGGTTGGCGATGTGGTTGACGGTGGTCCTACCGCAGGCCCTTCTGCGAAAAACCCATTCATTATGAATGCAGAGGGGGTAGGGAGGCTTTTTACCGATGGACTTTCCGATGGTCCATTCCCCGAACACTATGAGCCGACGGAAAGCCCCGTGCGCAATCTCATGAACAGCAGGGCAATGAATCCCGCATCGCGAATTCTCGAATCGGTACGCAATGAGTTTGGAAATCCAGCGCAATTTCCGTATGTGGCAACTTCCTATCGAGTCACCGAACATTGGCAAGCAGGTGCGATGACCCGAAATCTCCCGTGGCTTACGGAACTGGTTCCAGACATGTTTTGCGAAATAAGCGTTGAATTAGCTGCCCAAAAGGGCATTCAAAATGGCGATCTTGTGCGCATCATTTCGAAACGGGGTGAAATAAAAGCACGGGCTCTGGTAACGTCACGAATTAAACCGCTTATGGTACAGGGAAGAAGCGTTGAGATTGTGGGGTTGATTTGGCACTTCGGTCCTGGGTGTGCAGCTCAAGGCGATGCGTGCAATACGCTCACGCCAAGCGTTGGCGATGCGAACACCGGTATTCCGGAATTCAAGGCATTCCTTGTCGATATAAGAAAAGCATAAGGGGGTAAACTATGTTGGATAAAGCATTTTTACTCGATACGACCAAATGCACGGGATGCAGGGCTTGCCAGGTTGCTTGCAAACAGTGGAACGATTTGCCCGGCGAGCAAACGGATTTCTTTGCTGGTCCAGAGTTTACAAACCCCCGCGAGCTTTCCGCAATCACCTGGAACCATGTGCGATTTTTTCCTGTTGATCGATCGAACCCGGAAAAGCCGGTGTGGCAGATCATTCATACGAAGTGCTATCACTGCCGCGATGCCAATTGTGAAAAGATTTGCCCCGAACGCGCCATCCATCGCGTTGATGGGTGGGTGGTGATCGATCAGCGCAGGTGCATCGGATGCGGTGCGTGTGTGAATGAATGCGTTTATAAAGTACCGCATTTGCATAAAGAGAACGATAAAAGCTATAAGTGCAATGGGTGCACCGTTCATCGTCGAGAGATTCCAGCTTGCGCGTATGCATGTCCTACCGGTGCTCTCACCTATGGCCCAAAAGGTCGATTGCTCGATGAAGCGTCTCGCCGGTTGTCGCAATACAAGCGGAGTGAATTTCCTTCTGCAACCCTATATGGGAAGGATGAATACGATGGCATGCGCATGATTGTGATATTAAAAGATAGACCAGATAAATTTGGAATCCCCGTCAATCCGTCACGGCTTAACATCACAAAAGTAGAGCAAGCGAAAGACATGTATGCATTGCTTTCGATGTTTACCTTTGGGCTTGCGCCATTAAAGCGGACTGCATGGAAAATGGCCTGCTCGATGGCAGGAATTTCAACGCGCGAGCGCATTTCCTAAAAAAGCATTTTTTATAATAGGCATTAAGCAAACGCCCCTGCGAACACAGGGGCGTTGCTATGTTATGCCCGTTGATATCGCAGCGCGAGCAAATTGTAAGTTAAAAAAGCATTTGTTTTCAATCGAAACAAAACGGCAATAACTCTTTGATGTTTGTGCATTAATGTACCGCGTTGTTACATCAAACCATTAAAAATAAAGAATTATAGTGAAAGTTATCGGGTGTCCCAGGCAATCTTTATTCCCTTTAATGTTAAAAGAGGATCAATGATGCATGGGAATGAAAAATGCCCTGCAAAAATTTTGGAAAGTCCCCCAACTATGATAATGGGAAACGTATTCCCTTTTTCAGAAAATATTTTTTGAACAATTCCTTCGATAAGAGAAAGCCAGCCAAAAAAAAGTCCCGAGCGAATGCAATCGTAAGTGTTTTGCCCAATGACGGAATCGGTGCGCGCGAGGGGAACGTTGACGAGCATTGAGGTATTTGCAAGAAGCGATTGTGCTGATGTCAATATGCCAGGAGAGATAATCCCACCTATTAGAATGCCATTGTGCAAAACCGTAAATGTAGTCGCAGTCCCTAAATCGATAACAATTGCATCAATCCCATAAATTTTGCGTGCGGCGATAGCGTTTGCGATTCGATCAGCACCAAGCATTTCTGGATGTTCGTAGGAAATCGAAATGTTTTTTACTGTTTCGTGGTTAATAAATAGCGGCTCAATTGAATAGTGCTCTCGTGCCATTGCGCGGTATGCGTCGGAAACTTCTCTGACGACGCACGATATGGCAATTCCCGAGATGTTATTATTTCGAAAAAAGAGAGGCTGAAGGTTTTGCAGGAATTGTTGAATTGTGCGGTGGAGTTCTAACGGACTGATTTCACGCGTTGTTGGAAATCGAAATACATAAGAAGGAACAAACGAATTATCGCAAAAGACTCCTACTTTTGTGCTCGTGTTGCCAATGTCAACGCCGAGGAACATAATACCGTATTAGGAGTTTTGAATTCCCGCTGCATCTAATCGCGATTTTAACGAATAATATGCTTTTTGTGCTTCGGCGCGTACCACACGGTTTTTGTCTGTTTTCATGGCTTTTTCAATACCAAATAGCGCACTGTGGTCGAATATTTTTTCAAGCGCACGAACAGTTTCCAATCTCACATCGTAGAAGGGATCATCGAGCAACTTAATCATGGTGGGTACTGCTGATTTTTCGCGAATCAAGCCAAGCGATTTTACAGCTTCCAGGCGTATGTTTTTATATTCATCGAAGCAGGCTTTCTGAAGAAGCGGAACAGCTTCGCGAATGCGTTTTGCTCCAATGTGAATAACTGTTTCGCGACGAACAGATTCGGATTCGGTCATGCGCTTTACTAAAAGCATGAACGGAGCATCGTGTACTGCATTGAGCGCTTTTGGTGTTCCTATTTTTTTTAACGCTTCGTGGGCGGCTTTTCGGACATCCTGATGATTGTCAATAAGAGAACCAATAATGGGATCGACGCACGTTTCCGTTGCAAGTTCTCCTAATGCTTTTACCGCTTCTGTGCGGATTTGAGAGCTTTTATCTTCGAGAAGGTCGATGAGGTGTTTTTCTGAATATAAATCTTTCGTGGCACCAATTGCGCGGATTGCTTCAATTTTCACAATGGGTTTTTTATCCTGAAGTGCGAGGTATAAAATTTTTGAAATTTCGGGATTATCAGTTTTGCCTTTTGACGCGATGAGCCGAAGTGCCTCAATTTTTTCGCGCTGAGTGCCATTAATAATTATTCTGCGAATGTTTGATGTAATTGTTGGTTTGTCGAGCTCACCGAAGCGAAGAGTTGCAACCGCCTGCACTTTCGGATCGGGATCTTTAAGCAGCGTTTTTAATTTTTCGATTATACGCTCATCTTTTTTTCTTGAAAGTGCCAAAAAGGCTTGTAGCCGAATGTCTGCTTTTTTATGATCGATCAGCTTGAGAAGGCCATCCACATCATCGTTATCGATTAGCTTTTCAATGTTTGGGGTAAAAAGTCCCATAGCGCAGTCCTTTTTTGTTATTTGCAAATGTTAGCGAAGCTATTTGACACTTTAGGCAAGGCAAAGATATCAGTCAATTATTTCTTTTGAAAATGATATAGATTAACACTTTTAACAAATGTTAAGTTTTAAAAAAATTGCACTTTTGCAGCAGCATATTAAATTACAATTTTATTCGATAATCGCCAACTCTTTTAACAAGACCTTCGCTTTCTATTTTGTTTAGGAGGGGGATGAGGTATTTTCGACTGAGCCCAGTTACGTCGCGAACTTCAGAAATTGAAATTTTCTCTTTGTTTTCGAACAGTTGCATGATTTGTTGCTTAAGCTCTTCATAAACTGCACAGTGGTATACAAGGCCTCCTTCAAGGCTAATCGCAAAACCTAAGCGAATGAGTTCTTTCAGCTGAACTATTTTTCGGTCATCATTGAGTTTTGAAAGCTCAATCCCTTCTTTTCCCGCCTTTTTAAGATAGGCGAGCAATTGTTTTTTTTCGATTGGCAGAGTTTCTTCTGTAATCGCATTTCCTGCGAAGTATCTTCCATCCTTTTCAATGATAGAATGTTTTTCAATTGCTTTTGGAATTAAAAGTTTCAAATGTTCAACTGGAATATTGGTTCTGCTTGCAAGTTCTGCGGTATTAATCCCTATTGCTGAATTTATTGATGCAAAGATTTTCGCAATCGAACTTTCATAAAATTCCATGGAGAGCGCATAATTGCTAATGAGTTTTACCATACCTTTTGCTTCAAGAGAATTAATTATTTTTTCGATCGTTGAATTCGGATGGGGAAAACTTTCTAAAATCGCGTTCACCTCAATAGCATTGTGCATGTTAATTGCAAGCGAAATTAGCGATTCAAGTGAAGTATCAGAAATTGTTTTTATTTTGAGCAACAAGTGTTTTTGTTTTTGTAAATATGGAGTTAATGGCAAAAGCACCTTTCCTCCCCCTATGATGCGAAAGCCGCCAGGCCGCGTTACAATAAACGGTTCGCTCGGATAAAAAAACCAATTGTGGTCAAAGCGAAGAATTGCAGGAAAAGATTTCGAATTAATATCGGTAGATGGAAGAAATATTAATCTGCAGGGCAAAGTCTCTGTGCCGATAATAATGTAAATTCTTGTGTTGTTTTTTAAAGTTACATTTTTAAAGTTCATCATCGCGGCGATTGTATTCGTTTCAGAGAAAAAATTTTTAAGAACAACGATACAGCCACGACGCAGATCTTCTTTTGCCATCCCAGATACGTTGAGCGCAATTCGTTGGGAAGGAATTCCTTCCTGAAGTTCTGCATAGTGGCTTTCTATTTTTTTAATGCGCGTTTTTATTTTTTGTGGGAGAATTGTTATCTCATCGTTTTCTCGAAAGGTGCCGTTTTTGAGAGTTCCTGTAACAACAGTGCCATACCCTTTTGCGCTGAAGACGCGATCCACAAAAAGATAAGGTTTTTCTGCATTGTGTACTTTAGGAAGAATGCGCAAATTTTTGAGTATTGTTTCTTTTAAATTTTCGATGCCTTCTCCTGTTTTCGCGGAAACCTTTACAATATCGCAATCAGCAAATCTTGTTCCTGAAAGGTGTTCACGCACATCGGCTTCTGCTAATGCAATGGTTTCTTCGTCGGCAATGTCGATTTTGTTGAGAACGACGATTATGCGCTGAACGCCTAAAAGGTCGAGAACCTTGAAGTGGTCATCGGTCTGCGGCATCCACCCATCGTCAACCGCAACCACCAAAAGCCCAATGTCGACTCCCCATGCACCCACCACCATATTGCGAATGAATCTCTCGTGGCCAGGCACATCGATAATGCTCACAGCGCCAAATTTTGGGTAATCAATTTTTGCAAAACCAATATCGATTGTCATTTCGCGTGCTTTTTCTTCAGGCAATCGATCGCAGTCGATGCCTGTGAGCGCTTTTATGAGCGATGTTTTGCCATGATCGATGTGTCCCGCAGTACCCACTACGTACATCTGTTTCCTCGCGGTGCAAAAAAGGCTGTAAACGCAGATGCTATTTCTTTTATATCGTCATCGAATATGGTGCGGAAATCGAGCACATATCGATTCTCAACAATCATCCCTGCGATTGGGACGTGCCACCGAATGAAATGATCGTATATTTCATCTGGAGTAAAGTGTTCTGCTTCAATGGATATTCCCATGCTATCGAGTTCAGCGGAGGGCATTGCACCCCCACCAATAGTGCTTTTTAAAGGAACAATTTTTATTAGTTTTTTCAATTCGGGAGAAAGGTTACGCATAAACCGCAAAATCCGACGCTTGATTGTAGCAGTGGAATCCATTATCATCTTCCATATTGGAAGATTTTGCCAATCGTTGTTCGCGTAGTAAAGCAAAACCTGTTGTAGCAAATAGTATGTGAATTTATCGACGCGAATAACTCGCATGAGAGGATTTTTTCGAAGACGGGCGATAAGCTCTGCCCTGCCAACGATGATCCCGCACTGTGATGCATTGAGGAGTTTATCCCCACTAAATGAGATAAGATCGCATCCTTGAGAAAGTTCGTATGAAATGTTTGGTTCAAGCGGTATTTGCACGTGATGCGATTTTACAAGATTTCCGCTGCCAAGATCGCGCACGAAAATAATTTTATCTGATTTTAGACTTGCTAATTCTGCTAATGAAGGGGACTCGGTAAACCCTTTAATTGTAAAATTCGATTTATGGACTGATAGTATCATTGCAGTCTCATCATCGAGAGCGGCACGGTAGTCATCGAGCGTAGTGATGTTTGTGGTTCCGATTTCTTTTAATCGGGCACCGCTTTGGCGAAGTATGTCGGGAATGCGAAATCCACCCCCAATTTGCACAAGCTCGCTTCGAGAAATAATTACTGAACGGTTTTTTGCAAATTCAGAAAGGATGAGAAACACCGCAGCGGCATTGTTGTTCACCACCAGTGCATCTTCAGATCCCGTTAGCGACGCGAGTAGTTCTTCTGCGAACATCCCGCGCTTACCTCTTCTTTTTTCTAAAATGGAAAATTCCAAATTGCAATAGCATGAGAGTTCTTCGGCGAGTGTGTTCAGTTCTTTTTTGGGGAGAGGAGATCGGCCAAAGTTTGTGTGGAGAATGACTCCTGTGCCGTTTATGATCCGCTGAAGCCGTGAAAGCAATTTTTTTTTAAGTGCAAAAACTATGCGTTCGAAAAGTTCATCGATTGTCGGAGTTTTGTTTTCTCGAATCATCAATCGAAACGATTCGATCTCCTCGCGAACAATGTTGGTGACTGCTGGTTTTCCGAGTCTTCCGATGTATAAAGCAAATCGCGGGTCCGAAATAATTTTTTCTACCTGTGGAATACTACGAAAGATATTTTCGTTTGTCATAATGTCAGTGAAATTGGAAGTTTGCTTGAATAATTAACTCGGAAGGGGCAGGAATCGAACCTGCCACTGCAATAAATTACAGCCAACGGTTTTGAAGACCGCGAGGGCCACCAGACCCCATCCTCTTCCAGGAAATTTGTTTTAAAACGTTATAATGAAAATGATATGTCAATAATAAATTTTTTATGACTATGTTCAAAATCTTATTTAACATTAAAAAGATTTGTGCATTGCTATTCGCAGATGCGGTTATGCTTTAAATAAACACCATTGCCCACGGGTATCATCCTTTATTCATCGGTTATGATTCTCGGTACAAAGAGAAAAGCTAAATGGCTTATTGGTTCTCTTCTTCGTTTGGCATGGGAACGCTCGATTCTGGACGACGGCTTAATTTTACCAATCGATCGATCGCCTGTTGCACAACCGGTGAGGAAATGTGTTCCTTTGAAATCGATTTTGATGCGAGAGTTAGCTTCATTGCCGATTGTTCGAGTTTAGCGAAATTTTCTTTAAGTTCTTCAGGGGGTTCTTTTGCTTCTTTAAGTTCGGGATATTTTCCTTCAAACGATTCAATTTTGGGACGAAGTTGTGTAAAACTGTCGGCATAGTCGTTTATTGCTTTGGCAACATCCTCTGCAGTTTTCGCTTTTTGGATTGCATTGATGTAGGTTTCCTGCATTTTAATCAATTCTGTGAGTGCGTCGTTTATGTCAGCGTATCGCTTTTTGCATTGTCCATTCGCAATAACTACAGGGATGATTACGAAACAAAAGATCGCAGTGAGCTTTCTCATTTTAATCCTCCATATTTGAAAAGATTTGTCATTGTATCGGGAAGCACTTTTGCATGCAATCATATTTTTAATCATTCCACATACAAAAGAAAGCCTTTTAAATATTCCGTTTCGGGTGCAAAGATGTTTACGGGATGATCGGATGGCTGATGGTATTTCGATAAAATGAAAATGCTTCGCTTGCTTTTCTCTGCTGAAATGAAGAGAATTTTTTGAAAGTCATCGGCAGAGATGAAGCGAGAACAAGAAAAAGTAAACACAAGTGAACCGGGCCGGCAAAGGTGAAAGGCGTGTACGTGTAAGTCGCAATACCCGCGCAAAGCAGATGGGATATCTTTGCGGCTTTTTGCAAACGCAGGAGGATCGATAACGAGAAGATCAAATTTCTCAGTGCTGTGTTTGACGTATTCGAATGCATCGGTACACACTTCAATTGAGCCTGCATTAAGGTGATTTAATTTGAGATTTTTTTTCAACATATCAAGAGCTTGCCGGGAAGAATCCACTGAGACCACTTCGTATGCTCCACCTTTAAAAGCGGCAATGGTAAACCCACCAGTATACGAAAACAAATTGAGCATGCGTTTATGTGCACAATAAGGGATGAGGGCCTTTCGGTTTTCGCGTTGATCTAAAAAAAATCCTGTTTTTTGACCATTTTTTACATCAACAGAAAATTTCAAATTGTTTTCGGAAATGATGATTTCATCGGGGGTTACCCCAAAAATTTGCCCGCTTCGCTTTTCGATGCCTTCTGCAAATCGACCTGCATGATCGCTTCGCTCGAAAATGCTTTCGGGATGTGTAATATCTGCAAGAATTTGTACAATCTCATTGCGCAGCATGTCAATTCCCATAGTGAGCGATTGAAACACAAGGTGGGCGTCGTATTTATCAACAATAAGCCCCGGTATTTCATCTCCTTCCGAATGAATAAGCCGATATGCATTGGTGTTAGCGAGGAGAGGGTTGTGAAGGCGCTTTTCAATTGCTTTGTGAATTAACTGCTTTAGGGTATCTAACGTGAATGGTTTTTCGCCAAAACATAGGATGCGTACGGTGATGTCTGATAGGCGATTCACATACCCCCATGCGAGGATATTTTTATTATGATCCATGACTGGCGCGATTGCGCCATTTGGGATATTATCGTCAATTACTTTAATCGCTCCTGAGAAGATCCAGGGATGTTTGTGGTGAAGTACCTGCTCTTTGTCTTTTTTTAGTACAATTCCTTTCATTATTAATCAGAATAACAATAATATTTATTCTAATAAAAAATTGCTATGAGAGATATTTACAATAAATTTACGTTTGCTTTATATTGTGTTAACAATAAGTAAATTGTTTTTTTATAAAATTTTAATCATTTTAATTTTATTCATATAAATAGCAATAAAATATTAAAATTCAATAAAGTATTAAAAGGAGGATTAAAATGAGTGTAAAAATTTTGTTAAGAGTTGTTTCAGTTTTTATGGTGTTTTGTATTTATCCTGCTTTTGCGCAGGAGGTTAAAGCACCATCTGATGCACCAAAGGATGAACCATTGAAGGTTTCTGGAAGAATGTATATCGAGTGGGTGAAAACTCTTGAAAATGAATACGATTCGGGTGAAAACTATACTTCGTTTAATTTAAAACGGGTATATTTAGATTTTCAAAGAAAACTCGATGCGATATGGAGCATCCGTGCGACAATCGATGTTGAAAATAACAAAGTAAGTAGGGATGGGAAGGATGATACCCGATATGTGGATTACATGAAGTTTGCATTTCTCCAGGCACTGGTCGATCTTGGATTTGGCACGTTACGGACGCAGTTTGGTCTTATAGGAACTCCGGTTATTGAGCTAATTGATGGACAAAGCGATTATCGCTGGATTAACCAGAATTATATCGATGCAGCAAAGGCGGTCTTTTTTACCCAAGCGCTGAGTAATACGTATGCTAGCGACGCAAAATTTATAGAATCGTTTAGCGGTTCAAAAGGACAATCGATTGATAGCTCTGCAGATATGGGCGTAAGCATTGCGCTTTCTGTGGAGAAGATGGTAACTGTTACTGTAGCTGCAGTGCATGGAGAAGGGTATAAAAACACGAAAGAAGATCCAAGTGCAACAACATCAGATGATGGGAAAGCATTTTATGGAATGATTACCCTTACCCCTGTTGATGGACTTTCTGTCGCTGGGTTTATGCGATATCAGATATTGCGCGACAATGGGGAAAATGCCGATGATAATTTTAGTCGCTACTATGGCGGGACAATTCTATATAATTTTCAAGGAATTCGCGTTGGGGCTTCTTATGTTTTAGCTACGGTAAGTACATGCGGCACGACTGTTGGTGAGGAAGCAAAAGTTGCAGAATATAACTTGCTCGATGTATTTCTCCTGGCAAATCTTAATGCTTTTACCGGAATGCCAATACTGTTAGCTGGTCGATTTGCAACTGGAACGACAAAATATGAAGAGGGATACGGCAATATAACCATAACGGGAATAGGCACTTATGACTTTAATGGAAAAAAAGCGAAACGAACAGTGTGGGCAGTTGGCATGGGCTATCAATTTAATAACTATGTCCGATTTATGGCATATTTGGAAGATCAAAGCTCTTCTGGCGATGTAGAATGGGATGGCTCAAACCGCACTTTCTATATAAAGTCTGAAGCGAAATTCTAAGAATTTACGGGATAATTCACCAGTATACTATTGCCGGCCGCAAAAGGTAATCCCTTTGCGGCCTTTTTATCGCAAGGAATCAGTAAAATTTTAAATTCTTTATATAAAAAATTTTCTGAATCATATCATCTCAATCGTTTTCATTAATAGAACTGCAATATTAAGAAAACTTTGTGAGGTGAAAATGATTCGAACAACCATTAATCTCAATGAAGAAGTGTACAATAAATTAACAGCAGCGGTTGAGCAAAAGGGTATTAGACTTGAAGAGATACTTATTGTACTTATGCGGCATTTTTCGAGAAAATTAAAACGACAAATTATTACATGGAAGGCAGTACAATATCAGGAAAGAAATCCCGCTACTTGTTGGAAGAAAATTCATGTATATTGGTATGCGGAGGAGTATGAGTTTTTGATTGATCTTAGAAAAGTACATAAAAAATCGGTTTCGCGCTTAATTGCAGAAGCGGTAAGTAAATACTTAAATGAAATATGGTCATTTTTTGATAATATTAAGGATAACTATTGCAACCAACCGTATACAATTATTAAGTTTGATGTACATAATATAATTTGTTGTTTATTTTTGTGGGGACACCCACAGCAGAGCATTTTGATTAAAATAGATTGCTCGTAAATTTTACTTTTTGCTTTTATATTTTTTATTTTATCACATTAATCATTGGGATCCTCATCAAAGGGAAAAGTTATTTTTCAATCTAATTGACAAATAAATCTATAAAGCTTAAAGTAGCTTTATAGGGGTAAAAGATGTGGAATCGCGAAATCGAAACAATTAATCGCAAAGATTTGGAAAAATTGCAGTTTGAACGATTAAAAGAATCGTTACAATCAGCATTTAATGCACCATATTATCAAAAGTTATTTAACGAACACCACATTACCATTGATTCAATTCGTACTCTTGAACATATAAAAGACATCCCATTTTTAACGAAAAACGATTTGCGCCTTTCATATCCCGATGGCATGGTTGCTGTTTCCCGTTCCGAAATTGTGCGCATGCATGCATCATCAGGCACCACTGGGAAATCAACCGTAATATTTTATACGATGAACGACATCATTGCATGGGCAGATCTTGTTGCGCGATGCATGGTCGCGACAGGAGCCACTAAAGATGATGTGTTTCAGAACATGATGGGATATGGACTTTTTACTGGTGGATTGGGATTGCACTATGGCGCAGAGCGATTAGGATGCATGGTAATCCCAGCGGCATCGGGCAACACGCTTCGTCAGATTCAGCTTATGCAAGATTTTGGCACTACTATCATCCACATCACTCCAAGCTATGCACTGCATTTGGCTGAAGAGATTGCAGCGCAGGGAATAAATCCCCGCGATTTAACTGTGAAGAAAGCCTATCTTGG
>JAOAAF010000104.1 GCA_026419015.1 Spirochaetota bacterium | reverse complement strand
CTATTTGCCATCTACATTATATGGTAAATTTATAATTATGTTCTATGATTTTAATTTAATTATTTTGGGAGGATACAATGAGTTATATTGATCAAAATTTGATGCCAGGAGAACAAGTAATTTATAGGGCAAAATTACATTGGGTATTATTTGTGCCTGGTGCTTTAGTATTCATTCTTGGGCTTCTATTATTAGCCGTTAGTGGTACTGTTGGTGGAATTGTTATAGCACTTGCTGTTATTGATTTAATTATAGCATATTTAAATTACACTAAATCTGAAATGGTTGTAACAAATAAACGTGTAATGATTAAAGTCGGGATAATTCGAAGACATTCATTAGAAACGTTATTAAAAAAAGTTGAAAGTATTAAAGTAGACCAACCTATAATTGGTAGAATGTTGGGTTATGGCACAATCGTTGTATCTGGAACTGGTGGCACACCAGAACCTTTCCATAGAATAGCGAATCCATTAGAATTTAGAAAACAAGTAAATGAACAAATTGAAAAAGCAGGTTAAAATAAACTTTTTCTGTTAAACAAGCTCATACGTCCTGTATTCGCTTGACTTTTTGTGGCATGCCGTGCCGCATCATATAACATAGCGTCAGTCGCTCCGCTCCTCGGTCGCCTCGCTGTCGCTGCGGTGCTCGAGCTTGCGCCACATGTCCGCCACGCCTGGCTTCGCTCTATTCGGCGCGTCGGACATTTCGCATAGCCGCGAACGTTAGCTGAAATGACTAAAAAATTTAAAGCGCGCGTCCTGCGCTTTATTGCTTGTAATTTGCGACTGTTTGAGTTTAAAATTAAGTTGTTTATAAATTATTAAGAATTAAAAGAATTTCAACTTTTATCAAGGATTTTCATAGAAGGAAAATTTAACTTGGAGAAATTAAAATATGAATATTTCAAAGAGAAAGAGATATGTAAGGATTGCTATCGGATCTGTTATAGCCTTAGATGGTCTTGCTCACTTTATCCATGCGGAGTTCTTCAATAAACTATTATAAATATTATTAAAACAGGAAGGTACGTATGGATGTTCACGCAAAGCGATATATTTTGGATATATTAATGCGATCGTAGGTTAATTATTTATAAAGAATTGACAGGAATATTCAAAAGAAAAAAGCAACAAAAATGATAAATGTACCATCATTGGAACGTTAAATGGAATTTTTCCTTAATAAGCACTAAAATATTACCTCCAAATAATATAATTATGAAAGGAGTTTAACATCTATAAAGATTGGGTAAATGGTTGGGTGTGAGGTATATATTTTGGTTTAACCAATAAAGACATCTTCCTGTGGGTACCCATATCCTAAATTTTTCCTACTCCCAAATACAAAGTAACCAAATGTGATTGGTCCAACCCTTCCTATAAACATTGTAAGTGTTAGTATTAATTTCCCAATTAAAGTAAATTGTGTTGTGATACCCGTTGAAAGACCTGTGTTCCCCAGCGCAGAAATAATTTCAAATAACAGATTTCTAAAATCAACCATCTCAGTTACACTCATTATGGTTAAATCAACCGTTGTTATCACAATAAACATGATAAAGATGCCGAGTGCTTTATTAACTGTTTCCATTGGAATTTCTCTTTTATATACATTTACCACACCACTACTTTTACCTTTCAACAATGAATTAATAAACATAACAACGATAGCGAAAGTGGTTGTTTTAATACCTCCTCCTGTACTACCAGGTGATGCTCCTATAAACATTAATATCATTAGTACAGTAAGGCTGGTAGAACTCATCGTACTAATGTCCACTGTATTGAATCCATCTGTTGTTTGAGCTGATATTGATTGAAATGAAGCATATAAAATATTATGAATATAGTTCGCATTATTATTCCATTTTTCTGTTAGAAATAAAATAGATGTGCCAGCACCTACAAGGATAAATGTCGTAATAAGGACAAGCTTGCTATGAATGGACAAACGTAATGTTTTTATCTTTTTGTATTTATTAATGCAATATTGCATAGTTTCATACAGCACGATAAAACCAATTCCGCCAGCTAAAGATAAAATATCAATGATTAAATTTATTGTAAAACTGTTCTTGAATCTTATCAGGCTATTCGGGAATAGACTGAACCCTGCTGTACAGAAAGCCGATATTGAATGAAACAATCCAAACCAAAAAGCTTTAAAAATATCGTAATATTGTATCCAGTATAATGTTAATAATAAAGCACCACCCATTTCAAAAATTAAGGTCAAAATTACAGTTATAACAAAGAATTTTCCAAGTACTCAATTTTATGTGTGATATTTCCAAGAGAATCGCGTATAATCGATAAAGTTTACGTGGATTGAATTATGCTGTTAAATGCGCACCCATGAAATTGTTTCGATAGTTTGATAAATGTGGATTTGGATACATTGTCGAAGAAGCGCCCAAACCGTATCCAGCGGCGTCAAGAAGTTTTGAAAGTTTTTCATTTTGGTATTCTCATTGCGGTTTTTGGAAATTTTAAATTATACTAACGATAAGGCTCAGTGAAACATATCCAATCCCGAATTAACTTTTCCAATCTCATGTATGAAAATTTATTGAAAAAATACTTTTCACAGCTAACATTTGTTAGAGTGGAGGATACAGCTATGAAAGTCAAACTATGGGGAGTTCGGGGCTCTCTTCCGACGACGTTTGCTCCGACGGCTATACGAGAGAAAATTAAAGAGGTTTTGCGTTATGCAACGCCAAAAGATATCTCATCCGAAGAATCGATTGAACGGTTTTTAGATTCTCTTCCTTTTTCGCTTCAGCGAACTTATGGGGGAAACACGACCTGCGTTGAACTTAGAACCAAGAATAACGATCTCATTATTATCGATGGTGGCACTGGGCTGAAGCATCTCGGTGCAGAAATCATGAAAGAAGATTTTGGGAAAGGGAAGGGCGTTGCCACCATGCTTTTTACGCATACGCATTGGGATCACATTCAGGGAATTCCTTTCTTTGCTCCATTTTATATTAAAGGTAATCGATTCAACATTTATTCGCCATTCGATGATATTAAAGCGAGAATAGAATATCAACAAGTCTTTTCGCACTTTCCCGTGAATTTGGATTATATGTTTGCAACCAAAGAATTTTATGTGCTCGAAAAGGAAGCAGAGTTTTATCTGAATGATTTAAAAATTTTTAACAAACGCATGCGCCATCCGGGTGGATGTTTTGGATATCGTTTCGAGGAGGATGGGAAATCGTTTGTTTTTACAAGTGACTGCGAATTCAATATCGATGAGATAGATCATATCGATAGTTATGCTGATTTTTTTTCCAATGCCGATGTCGTTGTCTTTGATGCCCAATACACCTTTGAAGATTCAGTAATTAACAAAGTGGAATGGGGACATTCTTCGGCGTCAATTGCGATAGATATCTCTCTTCGCTTTGGAGTAAAAAAGCTCGTTTTGTGGCATCACGATCCCGATCACAGCGACAAAAAAATGGATACAGTGCTGGCCAATGCGAAAGCGTACTTAAATATGGATAAAAAAAGGCGAAGCGAATTGGAAGTTGATATAGCCTACGAGGGCATGGAATTGCACATTTAATGGCTAATAACTTTGCATTTTCGATCCCAGACAATGATATTTCTAAGGGAAAATCTGTACATTGTATTTGTCGTATTTTTGTCGTTTGCGGTGCTTTATGCGATTTTTAATGAAAAGAGAGAAATCTTTTGTGCAAAAAAACCTATTTCGCGCATTGTTTCGTTATCCCCGTCGCTTACGCGACAGATTCTTGATTTGGATGCAGAAAACTTTCTTGTAGGAGTTTCTTCTTTTTGCCCACAATTGTCGAAAAAAATTGATGTGGTGAGCAGTGTTGTAACTCCTGATGTTGAGCGCATATTTTTGCTTCGCCCCGATTGTGTGATTTTCATGTCCGATGATGTGATCGCAAACCGTGCACGGAAAATCGCTTCGCTTGGAATACCGATTCATTCGTTTAATTCGGTGAAAAGCTTTAACGAGATATGCATGCGCTATGTTGAATTGGCATCAATGATCGGGAAAGAAGATCTTGCGAAAAAAAACATCTCTCGTTATCGTGAATCCCTTTCGAAAATTAATCGAGCCCCTTCTGTTCGATGTGCATTTTTCGTTTCGCATGCACCGCCGATCGTTGCAGGTGGGAAAAGTTTTATTAATGAAATTATTCGCGACGCAGGAGGGATAAACGTATTTTCAGATATTGCAATCGGGTACCCACTTGTCTCGATGGAGCAAATCGCGTGGCAAAAACCGGAGATATTAATCACAATGGTCCCTGGAGGAGAACGGATGTTACGAATGCAGCTTGCTGCGATGAAGGCAAATCGATTCTTGTGGGAATACAAAATCGCATCCGTAGATGATGAGCATATTCCATATTATACTCCGAAAGATTACTGTATGTCTGTGAAACTTTTCGCGTCGATATTGAGTTCATGGAAAAGAGCAAAATAAAAATCGCAATCCGTACAGTGTTCTTCATTGGGATGGGAGTATGTACCGGTATTGTTTCTCTTTCTTTGGGTTCTGTTTTGCTCTCGCCAATGGAGGTTATTCGCTCGTTGTGCGGTAAAACAAGCCCAAGTGCCGATATTGTTCTTTTCGTGCGTTTTCCCCGTTTGATTCTTGCGTTTTCAATTGGTGCATCGCTCGCACTTTCAGGGGTTATATTTCAAGCCGCATTAAAAAATCCCTTAGCAGATCCTTATTTAGTTGGCGTGTCGGGTGGTGCAGCATTCGGCGTTGCAGTCGCAACGCTCATTTCAAAAGGGGGTGTGTCGGTTTCGTTTGCAGCATTTTTAGGAAGCGTGATCGCCATAGGCATTGTGTATTATCTGTCGAAATTTCGAAATTTCGAAAGTACTTCAATGCTGCTTGCGGGGTTGGCAATGAGTTTTATTCTTTCGTCATGTGTGCTGTTGCTTTTTTCGATTTTTCGCTCGGAAGAAGTGCATCGTGTGCTTATGTGGTTGGCTGGCGATCTTTCATCAACTTCATTGCACGCTGCAGTGCCTGCATTAATTTTTACCCTTGTAATATTTTTCGGATTGTTGCGATACCATGCTCATTTAGATATTATTGCTGTTGGCGATGCATTTGCGCATTCGCTTGGAGTAACGCGGAGAGATCTTTTTGTCCTTTTATGGTGTGCTGCGCTTTTAGCGTCGGTGTCGGTGGCGCTTGCGGGAGTGATTGGTTTTGTGGGACTTATGATCCCGCACATTGTACGATTCCTTTTTGGACCAAAACATATAATTGTGCTGCCGCTATCTGCGCTAGGCGGTGCCATGTTGCTTGCAATTGCTGATGCACTTGGTCGCTCAATTGTTCCGCCGTATGAGATTCCCGTCGGTGTCATTTTAGGTTTTTTCGGAGGTATTTTCTTTTTGGTTTTACTGGTTAAAAGGGAGATGTAAGCCGTATGCTCGATGCGCGCAATATTTATGCTGGATATCGTGGAAGGGAAGTGTTGAAAGGGATTTCGTTAACTATTGAAACAGGAGAATTCATTGCGTTAATTGGTCCAAATGGTTCTGGGAAAAGTACTTTTGTGAAATGCATTACGGGGTATCTCTCGCTCCAAAAAGGGCAGGTGTTGTTAGAAGGGAAAGATATTTTCTTGTGGAAAGGCAAAGAGAGAGCAAAGCGTATTGCCGTTGTTGCGCAAGAATTCGAATCTCCGCTTCCTTTTCGGGTGAAGGATTTTATCCAATTGGGACGGTTCCCATATCGAAGAATATTCAATGATAATAACAGGGAAGATAGGGAATGCATTCACCAGGCAATGGTACTTACAGGGGTAGAAAAATTTTCTCAAAGGAAGCTTACCGAACTTTCGGCTGGCGAACGGCAGCGGGTATATCTTGCCCGCGCTCTTGCGCAAAATCCGCAACTCATTGTGCTCGATGAACCAATTTCGCATTTAGACATCGGGCATATGATTTCGATTATGGATGTGTTAGCGTTGATGAACAAAAAAGGAATGGGAGTGGTAGTCGTTTTGCACGATGTGAACATCGCATCCGATTATGCAGAGAGAATTGTCGCGTTGAAGGATGGAAAAATTTTTGCCGATGGCACCCCCCTTGATGTCATCACCTATCAACTCATCGAAAGCCTTTTTGACACGGTATGTGTAGTGAAAGAAAATCCAATTTCTAGCAGGCCATTTGTTTATCCGGTTCCGGGAAGATATCGAGTGGGGAAATTGCACACCGAATGATGCGTCTCAAGATAGATTTTCTGGTTCTGCGACAACATTTTTTATTATGGAAAAGTATAATAAATTCGGCTCTTGGGACATAGCGGACAATAGCATGGTTAAATCGGGAAACGATTTTTCTGCGCAGTAATGAATTCTTCACGATATCGTGAGTAAATGGGCGCAAATTCATGAGATCGTATGGTATGCCTTTTGTATTGATATTAAGTAAAGTGATGAAGTTACATCTCAACTTTTTTTTTCTTCTGAATCATCCATTTTCACCAGCGAAAACGATTTGTAATGGGAAACCGCACAGTGTGATGGCTGTCATTTGGCGAACTTCGAATTTATTTTTGCTCGCTTTTTGATGTGTGCATAACGAAAAGGTCCTGAATTTACAATCATTGAAACTTTTTTTATTACTTTTTTTTAAGAAATTATCGAAATTATTAGTAGGAATGTCTATATTTATAATTAAACAGACAGTTTGACAGAGCGAATGGGTATAAACATAATGATAGGAGATATGATGATTCATCCGCCATGAAGTATATCGTATGTTATTTTGATCCAAAGGCGACAAAAATATTCGTTGAAAAAAAGAACGAAGCGGGTGAGTCCTTTGTTGCGTTATCGTCACCATATAACTTTGTCTTTCGCGATGAGATTGTGGCACGGGTAGTGAATGCGGACGATGAAGAACAAGCGCGTCAAAAATTGGATAAAGGGTATTCGTATTGCAATATCATTCCCCATAGAACCATCAAGGCGGGTGATGGGATTTACTTCGATCAGTTTGCGAATGCGTATCGCGCTTCAGAATATGGGTTTGTGGTTTTTGATGGAAACCAAGGAAAGCTAAAGTTACTTCCTCCGCTTACCATAAATAAGGATAAAACAAAAGCGCACATCATCATCTTTCCAACAAAATTTTTAAAACTCCCAACTTATAAAGATATTGAAGAAATGCTCCAAAAACGGCAGATTATTACCATTGTCGAGAAGTCTGAAATTGAGGCAAAATTAGCTGAAATTAACGTAAATAATCCGAAGGTGGTAAGAATTGAGGTTGCTCGTGGAAAAGAACCGGAAAATGGGTACGATGAATATTATATTCCCCTATTGAACATTGAAAAGAAAGCGGGAAAAATGCTTCAAGATGGGCGCATCGATTTTAAGGAGGTCGGTTCGATTATCGAAGTGACGAAAGATCAAGAAATTTTACGCAGAATTCCAAAAGAAAAGCCCATCGATGGATATACAATTTTTGGCGACAAAATCGAAGCAATTGTGGAAAAACGGGAAGGGTATGAAGTTGGAGAAAATGTGGTGAGGTCAAGGTATGATGAAAATATTTTTGTCGCGGCAATTAACGGATGTTTGAATGTTGATGGGAAAAGGATTGGCGTATCGCCGGAGGCAATAATTCGCGGAAATGTCGATTATGAATCGGGAAACGTCGAATTTAGCGGCACGGTTCATGTGAAAGAATCGGTACTACCAGGCTTTTCGGTGAAGGCGGGCGGGAATATTGTGATTGATGGAACTGCGAACGATGCAATTTTGGTTGCTGATGGCGATATAATTGTGAAGCAGGGGATTACGGGAAAAGGAGATGGGAAAGTTATCGCGAAAGGTAAGGTAAAAACTAATTATATTCTCAATACGGTTGTTGAAGCCGAAAAAGAGGTGGAAGTTGAAGATTCAATTATAAACAGCACTGTGTTTTCAAACGATAAAGTAATTGTCTCTGGAAGGCATGGAAAAATTGTCGGTGGTACAATCACCGCTCGCCATGAGATAATTGTTAATACTGTGGGCAGTAGCCAGGGAACTCCAACCGTTCTTCATGTAGGGAAAAGCCTTTTGGTAGAACGGGAACTCATTACAATAAAAAAGGAAATGGATGTGTATCGCACAAATGTGGATGAGATAATAAAAAAAATAAAGGCAAGTTTTGGCGAAAAGCTTTTTGAAAACCCTAAGGAGTTTGTTGCATCCCTTCCACCTGTGAAAAAGAAAAACTGTCTTCTCCTATTACGCGATCTTTCCGAGAATAACAAAAAGCTAAAAGAGCTTGTGGAAAAGTGGAAAGCAGTGGAAGAAAAAAATAAATTTGAAAGGGAACCAACCATAATAATTGCCGATACGGTTTATCCAGGAACAGAAATAAATGTTAAGAAGCGCCGTAGGTTTATCGATCAAGTATTGAAGAACGTGAAATTCTATGAAAATCCAGCCGATAAACTCATCAGTTTTACTTCTGCGGTGTAATGTTACGGAAATGTTTGGTGTGCAAATTACATTTGACAAATAACAGTGTGGTGGTGGAGTAGTCCTGGTTTTGCATTTTGCACGCGCTCAATATGATATTTTCGGTATTGAAAATTTTATATTAAATTTGAAATTTGCAAAGAGGAGGATCTTTTCATGCTTGGTAATATTGGCCTTCCTGAACTGATTGTGATTTTTTTGATTGTGCTATTTATTTTCGGAGCGGGGAAAATCCCTAAAATTGCGAGGGATCTTGGCGGTGGAATTCGCGAGTTTAAAAAGTCTATTACGGGCGAACACGATGATGAGAACAGGAATAACTCCCAGGGCGGCAATGCGGGCAGAACTTCGTAAATGAAAGAGCACCATAATTTTCTCAAAAACCAGAAAGACAATATAGAAAAAAATGAGCTTTTGCCGCAAGATGTATATTGCTTTTATGTAGATTTTTTCGAAGCGCAATTTCACGTGTATGAAGAATTGCGAGGCAGAATTGAAAACTTCAATAGTACAAAAGCCACTTTTCCCATTATTGATCGCACGCAGTTTCTGTTTGTAAAAGAGTCGCGAAATACAATGAATCAAGCTCTCCACCGGCTTGCCCAAATCATCGTTAAATATAATATGCAACTAGACTTTTCCCTTTTACTGAACGCCTCCAACGCCCAACCGCATTTTATGGAAAGCCTGGCGATGAAAGTTTTAGGCCAGGAAAAAGAAGATTTCGAAGTGCTTTCGCAAGAATTTCGCATCGACGCAGATGAAATCATATTTTTCGCAGTAAATTGGTTAAAACCGTATATGGTGTTATTTGCAGAGAAGATTAGAGAGGGCGTTCTCGTTGACAGCTGGGAAAAATCCCGATGTCCCATCTGCGGGTATTTCCCAGATATGGCGCTCATCAAAGAAGCACAGGAGGGGAAACGATTCTTGCACTGCGCGCTGTGCGAAAGCGAATGGCCCTTCAAGCGCCTTGCATGTACAATCTGTGGCGAAGAAGACGCGCATAAGATTGGATATTTTGAAATTGATGGAAATCCCGAATATCGCGTTGACTATTGCGATAGTTGTCGCGGTTATATTAAAACGAGAAGAATTTCGAAAATCGTAAGCGATGATGACTACGATATTTCCGTTGATAATATTTTGACTGTTGGATTGGATTCCCAACTTATCGAAAGAGGATATACGCGACCGTAAATTTTACTTTTTGTTTGACAATCCCGCATTGTTTTCATAGCATTAAAATAGAGCATAACAGCATATAAAAATCATTATAGAAAATTATTTGGAGAAATGCGATGTCAGAAGTTAAAGACATAATCGAAGATGAAAATAAAATCGATACGGTGATTGCCGACGATATTGAATTACGAGGAAGATTGGTATTTAAGCATTCGCTTAAAATTAAAGGAACCTTTGAGGGGAAAATTGAATCAGATGGTCATCTCATCGTTGGGCAAGAAGCGACTGTGAGTGCAGATATTAAAGCAGGGATCGTATCGGTCTATGGAAAAGTGAGTGGAAAAATTCGTGCCGATAAGCGCGTTGAATTGTATAAAAAAAGCATCACCCGCGCGGATTTGGTCACCCCCGATATCTCGATTGAATCGGGTTCGCATTTCGATGGGACCTGCGTGATGGCAGCAAAGGAGAAATAATCGGTGCGCCGTTATGTAAAATATTTGTCTGTTTTGCTTTTTTTCTATGCGCATAGCGTTTCTGTGTCTTTTGCCGAAGAAGCTTCTCAGGTGGAAACGCGCATGTCAGTAGGTGCGGGCATTTCTGGCGAGTATTGTAATTTTATTGATGTGGCGGGTGGAACGGTAGAGTGGAAAGGTGGAGTAGGATACGCCTTTGGATTTGTTGCGGAATATGCAGGGAATGATTTTTTTTCGGTTCAATCGGGGTTTTGGTATGGAGTAAATTTTATAGATTTGACAATGCAATTGTCGCAAAATCAAATGTCTGATACCATTGAGGCTCGCACGGAATTTTGGATATTACCGTTTTATTTTATTTTTTCATATACGATTGATAGTGGAAGCATCGGCGCGATTGCGGGAATTAATTTTATGCATATTCGGAAAAGCGAGTTTCGGGGAACGATGGGGACAGATACAACGCTTGAAATTACCGAATATTTGAATTACGATCAGTACGGGCCAGTTGGGGGGATTCAAATAAAAATTGGTATAAGCAGATATGTTCAGGTCTTTGTGCAAGGGCTTGCAGAGGTATATGCGAAGAAATTCATAACCGCAGTGGAACGAACAGCTGAATATCTTTACGATTACCGTGCTGTTGGAGGAATATTGTTAAAGATGTATTAATGATTGTGCATTAAAGAAATTGAATCATTGTGAGGGGACAATGAAATCGAATGTTCAAAGCGTAGAGTATAATAACTATCTTGAAGATTTAAAGGGATATTACGGAAATCAGGAACGCGAAGGGAAGGGAGAACATTATCGCGTAGGCGAGCGCATTAAAAAGCTACGAGAGATGCAGGGAATGGAACGTTCAAAGCTTGCAAGAATTGCGGGCATAAGTGAAAATTATCTGAAAGATATTGAAGATGTAAATGTGTTTCCCGATTTAGGTACCATCATTCGATTATCCAAAGCGCTAAAAACGTCAACTGGATTTATGCTCGACGCGGATTCGGGTTATAGTTATTCGGTGGTAAGAAAAGAGGATCGAAGGAAAATACAGAGAGCTGTATCGGGGAAAAGGGATAAACCCGAGTATGAATATGTCTCGCTTTCATTAGGGGTAACTTCTCGTCATATGGAATCGTTTATTGTAACGTTGAAGGAAAACCAATACAGCAATGAACCATCCTGTCATGATGGCGAGGAATTCCTTTACGTATTGGAAGGATCGCTTACAATAAAATTGGGCAACAAGGAAGAAACATTACAAGAAGGCGATAGCATTTTCTATCTTTCCACAATTCCGCATATGTTGAAGAATAATAGCGAAAATCCCGCTGTCCTACTTGCCGTGGTATATACAGGATAGTTGTGGATTTTCTAATTAAAACGTGCACTTCATGGTATTTTTCACGATGCCCTATTTCACGTTTTTCTTCTGCCAAATACGCTTTTTCCCCATCTTAAGAAAGCCTATTTTTATGTACATTTATTTGTTTTCGTCGCTTTTCCCTCTTCCAAAAAGAGCAAATCGGGTAACCCCTTGGGCTTTCCACTATGGATGCTTTTATATATCCATTGATGCATCGTCTCGTGTGAACATCTATACTTCCCTTCCTGTTTCAGAGAATACATGCAATTAACTCTGGTGAATAGCCCTGCAC
>JAOAAF010000103.1 GCA_026419015.1 Spirochaetota bacterium | reverse complement strand
TCGGAGATGTGTATAAGAGACAGAGCCATACCCATTCGGAGTTTGCCCAAGATGCTAAAAGAAAATTTTGCGTACCTCCAACACCAATATAACCTCCTCCAATATCCTCAATATGTTTTTTATATAGCTCAAGTCGATCCTCATTTGAAATAATTGTATTTCCAATTTCCCATTTTGTCGGTGTAACATCTTCTTCGGGGGTGGATAAGAAAATGTTGTGTACCGAAAGGTTCGATTGTTGGGCGAATGCCCCGCTGGCAAGAAACAAATTCCAATGTATACTAATGGCAAACAACAAAAATGTAAGCGTTTTGCAGTACTTTACCAAATTCCCACCCATCAACGTTTCCTAGAATCAGCTGAGCTTGAAATGTATCAGCCTAAGAAATCCTATATCATGTCAAGCCATTTTGGGCTTTTGTCAATGATCAATTTCTTTATTTCGATGCAGAATACAAAATATTGGGCCACAGTGCAAGAGTTTCTACCATTGAAAAAAATCGTCGAAGGGGAAATCCAATGACATTCGTCAAAGACCCGTCTACGCGATCGATAATCATTTCACTTTCATTTTGAACGGCGTATGAACCCGCTTTATCGTGCCATTCTATTTTTCCGAGATACCGATGTATATCGCTGAGTTTCAATTGTTTAAAAGTTACTCGTGTCATCTCGGTTTCAGTTAGGATTGTATTTGTTTCATTGTGTACCATTAGAGTTATTGCAGTATATACATTATGAGTTTTACCAGATAACAACGAAAGCATCCGACACGCATCGGCATAGTCGACAGGTTTCCCGAGGATAATGTCATCCACAGTGACAATTGTATCCGATGCAATGATCAAACAGGTATTCATTTCTTTCGTAAAGTTTGCAACAGCAAACGCTTTGAGGGTAGAAAGCCGTTCTGCATAGAAAACTGGATTTTCAGATGGGAATGGTGTTTCATCGATGTTTGGTGCAATTATTTCAAAATTTTCTATGATGCCTTTTAATAATTCTTTCCTGCGTGGTGATTTTGAAGCAAGCACAACTCTCATTTGAGTACTACTTTTTCGCTCAATTTAAATACATCGGTGATATTTTTAATCTTTTTGATGTTTCGAATTATTTCTGCAAGATGCTCAGTATTTTTTACTTCGAGAATCATTTTAAATTCGGCACGATTTCCCTCAACGACCTCAGCTTCGATCTTAATAATATTCG
The DNA here is from genome assembly GCA_026419015.1 of Spirochaetota bacterium. GTDB lineage: Bacteria > Spirochaetota > UBA4802 > UBA4802 > JAGODF01 > DYLV01. The sequence continues at coordinate 8,173 of JAOAAF010000103.1, read as the reverse complement.
ATTTACAGCTCGAAATTGCTTCAGCAATATCTTTTAAAAGATTTGGGCGATCATTGCCAGTAATTTTAATCTTTACTGGGTATAAAAGATTGCTATACGATTCTTCCCATTGAATTTCAATAAAGCGCTCTTTTTCAACGCGCATTCGACGAAGAGCGAGACAATTCTTTTTATGAACCGCAACGCCACGGCCTCTCGTGATAAACCCTATCACATCATCACCAGGGATTGGTTGGCAACATTGCGATAGGCGAATGAGGACATTTGATGTTCCTTCCACTATTATCCCAAATTTGCTGCTTTTTACTGCTTTTCGTATTTTGACCAAATCTTTTTCAGGAACAGATACTTTAACTTCATTCGCGGATTTTGTAAGATCAGCTTTTTTTTGTTTTTCAGCTTCTTTTTCTGCTTCCTGCACCTTGCGCAAATAACTGCGTATTTTATACCGCGCGTTCGCAGATTTCACGAACTTAAGCCACGATTCCGATGGATGACCTTTTGGATTAGTAAGGATCTCCACAATATCGCCACTTTTCAGTTTGGTGCGAAGCGGGACTAATACATTATTTACCTTTGCACCTACACAATGTGCACCGACTTCGCTGTGGATTGCATACGCGAAATCTACGGGTGTGGATCCTTGTGCAAGTTTTATAATTTTCCCCTTTGGAGTAAAAACGTAAATCTCATCTTCATAAAGATCCATTTTCAATTCTTTAATAAATTCCCGAGAATTGTGTTCACTCCAAAGCTTATCGATATTTTTCAAAATTGCAAGTTGGCGATATTCTTTTACAACATCTTTGCTTTTTTCCTTATATGCCCAGTGCGCTGCAATTCCATTTTCCGCAATTCGATGCATTTCACGCGTTCGAATTTGTATCTCAAGGGGGTGATTGTCTGGCCCTAAAACGGTTGTGTGAAGCGATTGGTACATGTTTGATTTTGGAACAGCAATGTAATCTTTAAATCGCGAAGTGATCGGCGTCCACATTGTGTGGACAATTCCCAAAATGCCGTAGCAATCGCGAATTTCCTCTGTGATGATTCGTATTGCGCGTATATCGAAAATATCATCGAGCGTTTTGTTTTGATTTTTCATTTTGCGAAAGATCGAATAATAATGCTTAATTCGACCAGTTATTTCTGCCTTTATATTGAGTTCTTCGAATTTCTTTTGCAAAATTGATCGAATTGATTCTATGAATTCTTCAAGTTTGTATTTATGCTGTGCGACTTTGTTTGCAATCTCGTGATATTCTTCGTGATTTAAGCAATGGAATGCTAAATCTTCAAGTTCTGACTGAATTTTTGATATGCCAAGCCTCCCCGCCAGCGGTGCGTAAATGTCGAGTACTTCTTGAGCAATTTCCCGTTGCTTCGTTTCGGGTTGAAACATTATCGTTCGCATGTTATGGAGTTTATCCGCTAATTTAATGAGAATAACGCGCATATCCTTTACTGTTGCAATGAGCATTTTCCGCAAATTGACAGCTTGTTCAGTTGATTTCGATTGCTTTTTTAATGATGAGATTTTTGTAACTCCATCGACAAGCAATGCGATATCTTTCCCGAAATGCTTTTCAATTTCTTCTAAAGAATTTGGGGTATCTTCAACTACATCGTGAAGAAGGGCGGCCGCAATCGTTGATGTATCTAAACCGAGATGCGCTAAAATGAGAGCAACTTCTAGTGGATGTACAATATACGGCTCTCCCGATAATCGCTGTTGGTTTTTATGTGATTCTTCAGCAAATAAATACGCGCGTTTAATCAATTGTACATCGGGATTTGCGACATTTTTTTCAATCGCTTCGATGAGCGCATCAATATCGCGCCTTTTTATTTTAAGTTCAAAATCCATAATAAAGATTTGATGTGCGATTATACTTGAACCGTGTCAACTCCATTGAATACGACGAAACGATTTTCACGAACTTTTCCAATGAGCACGAGGCCATATTTTTTTGCAATCTCAATCGACAAGCTCGTTGGAGAGGCGCGCGCGATAACAATTGGAATGTTCGATCGAATAGCTTTCATTGCAATTTCGCCCCATACTCGACCCGTAAATACAAGGATTTTATCGTCAAGAGGTATTTTTCGCAGCAACGCATCCCCAATGGTTTTATCGATTGCATTGTGCCGCCCAAGATCGTCGAAAAACGAAATTTGATCCCCACCAAGCGTATAAAGGGCGGCGCTGTGAACGCCACCTGTACGCTTATAGTGTGTGGAATAATTTAAAAATTCCATCATCATCTTACACACAAGTGTAGCGCACATTTTTGCGCGAAGATTAAAAAACTCATGCTTTGTGTGCGTGTTTTCAAATGATAATGCTGCACTTGCAAAATGACATTTATTTTGATAAATTTTTTCTTTCTTCATTTCGGCATCAGTTATTTCTATCTTCACAATAAAGGTTTTCTCATTGAAATCGATTGTTTTTATCTCTGCGAACGAACGAATGAGTCCGTTTGTATATAAATGTCCAATTGTTTGTTCGAGTAAATTGTTTCCAGAACACGAAAGCGTACAAAAGGGCATATTGTTTATCCATAGTTCGACTGCGTATTCCATACTTATTGGCATAACCGAAGGAATGATTTTCCCTTCTAAAAACTCCCATACCTCGTAATCGCGATATACCTCGAAAGGAGAATTTCTGTCAAAATTCCATTGTTTCATAATAGAAAGTCTATCCTTCATCCATCGCAAAAACTTTCGAAATACAACACGAATCGGCATCCATTTGCGAGAACTCAACGGAAATTCGAAATCCATAGTATGGACTTCGCGCAGTAGGACATCGTCGAAAACGATACTCTCTCGTCCGTTGTAATACATGGCTTCTTAACGTTCCTCCACGGAGGACTTTGTATACGGTACCAAAATCTTTATTTTTCTGCATTCCATCATAGGAATCATACCAATCCGCACACCATTCCCAAAAAACACCCGTGGGCATATTTCCATTTTCATCAATTTGTCTTTTTACAAGTTCGAGATATTCACAATCGCTATCCCAAATTGTTATCCCATTGTGCATCGCATCGCAGCACACCTCCGCGATGGATGGGAATCCAGTTTTTTTCGTAAAGTTTTCCCAAAGGAGTTCTGTTGGAAGACCTATTTTCCTTTTCGTTGTATGGGAAAGCCAGCAACAATATTGGTACGCATCGTTCCAACTTACCTGCAGTACAGGAAACTGGTGAGGATATGCGCGGTAAAACTCATCGGCAATATTCCCAAAAGGATTTTTCCAATTCAGCCCCTGCATTTTTTGCCAGCGCCCGTCTCGAAGAATCCATCCCCATCCTTCCTTTTCAGCATCGGTTAGGTAGTTCGTCTCTTCAATAAAATTGGAAAATTCATAAAGCGAAATTAAAAATTTGCTGATTGCACATGCAGGCATGAACCGAGTGTGAAGAGGAGTTGAGGCAAGTAAATATTGCACTTTTATTTCTGTTTGCGCTATCCAATCAGGTATACATGAGTTTTCGATTCCAATGTTATATTCGCCAGCATCAAAAAAGAAAAAATAATCCGCATCAAATGGTTTGTTTGCGATACGCATTTTTAAAAAAAACAATGATTATATTCATCTTTTTACACAAGACCCGCACGGGTAAAAATATACCCGATGTTGCGAAGATACTTTTGTAAATCAAAAATTTCGTTCGCATCTTTTTCAGAAATTCTCTGTGCTATCTCAGGGTTTGCAAGCGCCAGTTCTCTTAATGATCCTTCACCTTCCCACACTCGCATCGCGATGTCTTGTACTATGCGGTATGCGTCTTCCCGAGTCATTCCTTTTTCGACAAGTTTTAGCAGTAAACTTTGAGAGAAAAAAAGCCCTCCCGTTTTTTCAATGTTTTTCTTCATGTTTTCGGGATAGACATGTAAATTTTTAATAATAAAGATCATGCGGTGAATAAGATAATCCAACGCGATTGTACAGTCAGGCAAAATTACGCGTTCAGCCGAGGAGTGAGAGATATCCCGTTCGTGCCACAGCGTCATATTTTCGAGGGCAACCTGTAAATTTGCCTTGATAACGCGAGAAAGGCCGCTTACGCGCTCCGAAAGAATTGGATTTCGCTTATGCGGCATTGCCGAGGATCCTTTTTGTCCTTTCAAAAAAGGCTCTTCAGCTTCTCGAACTTCGGTGCGTTGAAGATGTCGTATTTCTGTGGCAAGCTTATCGAGCGTTCCTGCAGTGATTGCAAGTGCTGAAAGAAACTCCGCATGGCGATCGCGTTGAATAACTTGCGTGACAATAGGATCGGGACGAAGATCGAGCTTGGCTAAAACCTTTTCCTCAATGTGAGGGCTGATATTGCTGAACGTTCCAACTGCTCCAGAAAGTTTCCCAAATGAAATATTTTCGATTGCGCGAATTAATCTTTCTTTGTTGCGATTGAATTCAGCCCAAAAAAGAGCCATTTTAAGCCCAAACGTCGTTGGTTCGGCATGGACACCGTGCGAACGCCCCATGCAGGGTGTGTCACGATACTGCAATGCTTTTTCCCGAAGCGCATTAATTAGTTCATCGAGGCCTTTAAGCAAAATTTTCCCCGATTCGCGCATTTGAATTGAAAGTGCCGTGTCGACAATGTCGCTTGAAGTAAGCCCATAGTGAATATAGCGGGCTGCTGGACCAACTTTTTCTGAAACTGCGGTAAGAAATGCAATCACATCGTGATGTACTTGGTCTTCTATCTCGAGGATGCGGCTCACTTCGAAATCGGCCTTTTCTTTTATTATTTTCAAATCTTCTTGAGGTATAATACCTTCATCGGCTAATGCTTCGCATACTGCAATTTCGATCATGAGCCATATTCTAAATTTATTTTCCAAATCCCAAATCCTTACCATTTCTGGACGCGAATATCTTTCAATCATATAATCTTGACTCCTATAATAAAATATTATTTAAATATTATTATCGCACATGCGACCAAAACTATTATTTATTTGGATAAAATGCAATACTTTTTATATTGCTTTGACATTTTCCGATACTTATTGCGAAAGTTGATGTGAAAATACGATTAATTTTGACTTAAGTTCAACATTAAAATATTTTTCAACAAAAAGGGTTAATATAAACAGTACATTCAGCATTTCACCTTTTGATACCGAATTCAAATTCATCGATGAAAATTTTTGCCGCATCGCGTTTTTTAAAAAGTCTAACACATTTGCATTCATCATCTCAATAAATTTGCTTTGGGAGGTACACTTTTCGCAAACAATCGCAAAATCGCTTGGATCAATTGAAAATCTGCTCACATTGTGATCGCCACACTTTTTACACGAATAATTGTGCGAAATTAATCCTTCCGTGCGCAGGAGATGAAGTGTAAAAAAAACAACGAGATGGGCAACTATCTCTGTTGTTTCAAGAATATCGAGTGCGGCTTTCAATAACTCAAAAATTCGCGGAACAGGATTTGCGGTGGCAGTAGTTTTGTCGACTAGCTCGAGAATAAAAAAAAGAAAGGTCATTTTTTCAAGGTCGCTTCGCACCTTAAAACATTGCTTTTGAATATGGAATTCATTGGCAATACTAAAATCACGATCTTCATGAGAATAATAAACCATATGCAATAATGTTCCTGGTTCGGTTGCAGCGAGCGCACGCTTTTTGGTTTTTCGAATCCCTTTAAAGAGAAACAAATTTTTTCCATACTCTCTGGTATATGCGCACGCCAATCGATCTGCTTCTCCAAATGGGCGAGAAGTTAACACTATTGCTTGCGTTTTCCGAATTTCCATTTTACTCAAAATTTGAACGTTTTCTTGAAACGGTTATCCCTATCCGATTAATGCGGGTACCTGCAATTTCCAATATTTTGAAGGTCAAGTTCTCATAATTCACCGATTGGTCCTTTTGAGGAATTCCTCCAAAAAGATCCATCACAAATCCACCAAGCGTGTCAAATTCTTTTACCGGTAGGTTGACTCCCAGTTCATTACAAAAATCTTCTAATGGCATCCGAGGATCAGCTTCAAATGTATCTTTCCCCCTTTTTTGAAATTCTGGCTTTTCATCTGTATCAAATTCATCGCTTATATCACCAACAATCTCTTCGAGTATATCTTCCAACGTCACAATACCACCAAGCCCTCCGTACTCATCGACAGCGATTGCTATATGCCTTTTTCGCTTTTTAAATTCTCGGAGCAAATCGTCAAGCGGCATCGTTTCAGGAACGAAAAACGGTTTCTTTATCAATCGTTTGAGATTAAACTTTCCGGGCTTTTCGATTAAAAATCGCAACAAATCTTTCGCATGCAACACACCGATTATGTGATCGATACTCTCCTTATACACGGGCAATCGAGAATATCCAGCCTCGTAAACCTTTTTCACTAATTCTTTAAAAGGGATATCGACGTTAACTGCAACGACGTCCACACGTGGTATCATGATTTCCCTTACAATTCTTTTTGACAGATTGAGCACGCCACGAATCATATCGAGGCGTGAAGCCTCAATATTATGAAGTTCAACGATTTTGTTAATGTTTTTAAAATCAGGAATTCGATCGTCCTTTGCAAAAAATCTTTTAATTCTAAATATTGCATCTACTAATGATTTCACTTTGTTTTGAATTTTAAGATTAATTTTCTTCTCTTGCATTTGTGAAGTTGTATCCGCAGTTAAAATTTATTCGCATTGTTTTCGTATACTGATTGGGAATATTTTATAAATGCCTTCCATAAAATTCTATTTATGTTCTAACTTCGTTTTTCCCTTTGAATTGTTTGATCGTTATTTAGTGAATCAATTTATATCACATGCATTTCCACGTTGATCTTTCTTTGCTTGTTGTGCAACAATAATTTTTTTATAAAAAAAGATTGCAAATGAAACGAAATCCCTTCACTTTGCCATATGAAAATCGCGAATAACCTAAAAAGTTTTCATTATATTTTGACCATACATCGTTGATATTGTTAAATCGAAGTCACGGCAAAATATTTATGATGAAAAACAAATCATTTTTTACCCCAGAACCGCGAATTTTTGGCCATCGCGGCAATCCGAATGATTTTCCGGAAAATACAATTCCATCCTTTGAAAGCGCAATAAACATTGGCGTTGATGTCATTGAAACAGATGTTCACTGTACCAAAGATGGCCATTTTGTGGTACTGCACGATGATACGGTAGAGCGAACAACAAATGGGAAAGGGAAGGTAAGAAATTTGACACTTTCGGAACTAAAAACTTTCGATGCAGGGTTTCATTTTACACGTGATGGGCAAACTTTTCCGTATCGCAATCAAGGAATCACAATTCCAACATTACAAGAAGTACTAAGAGCGTTCCCCAATCAGCGTTTTAATATTGATCTCAAAGATGAAAATCCAGCACAAGCAGAAAGCTATTGCAATCTTCTTAAAAAAGAAAATGCAGTAGAACGAGTTCTCACGGCATCTGAATATTGGAGCAATCTTAAAGCGGTAAGAAAACTATTGCCTGAGATGGCCACTTCCGCATCATTGTGGGAAGCTTTGGGCATATTTTTCCTCTATCGCTCATCGTTGATATTATTTAAAAAAGAAATTGTTGCCGATGCTCTGCAGGTACCTGAGTTTTACGGAACTACCCATGTTGTTACAAAAAATTTTGTAAAAGCCATGCACAAACTTGGTGTGCGAGTTCATGTGTGGACAATTAACCGCGAAGTTGATATGAAAAGGATTCTCGCATTAAACGTCGATGCAATTATGAGCGATAACCCTGCGCTTTTAAAAAATGTGATAGCGCAATTGAATCGAGGATCGTGATTACTTTCGAACGCGATTTACGATGGCATTGTAAATGTCATTCATATCGCGAACGGGTTTATGGATGACATCGCTTTCACACATGCCAATGTTGCGCAGTTTATCCGAAAGGCGATAATCGATCGAACCAGTGTAGATGAAGTACCGCACAAATGGTGCGACAGCTGTTGCGTGTAAAATTAAATCATCACCTGTTATATCGGGTAGGCGCATATCGATAATTGCTGCGTCAAAATTTTCCTTCGAAAGCATTTTAAGAGCTTCATCTCCGCGATGCACAACCGTCGCATGCATGCCGCGTAACTCGAAAAAAGATTTCAACATTCGAGCAACCATCTCTTCATCCTGTCTCTTATACACATCT
>JAOAAF010000102.1 GCA_026419015.1 Spirochaetota bacterium | reverse complement strand
GTGTATGCTGCTTCTCTCATTATACTTTTCGGCGCCGAGGTTGCCTACACACTCATTCATCCGCATACATATTTAAAATTAAAAAAATCAATTAAAGGAGTACGCGAATACCATGTGATTTATGGGATCATGATATTGCACCACATCTATCATAATTTTGAAAAAGGAAAAGGCGCAACATCCTACTCAGATTTATTAAAACTCACTTCGAATAAAGCAGATGAAGTCGATTTTTGTGTCGATTTATTCTTAAAAGAAGGATTAATTCTTGAAAAAGAAGAAAAAGTA
>JAOAAF010000101.1 GCA_026419015.1 Spirochaetota bacterium | reverse complement strand
AGATGTGTATAAGAGACAGTTCCCATCCTGTGAGAAAATACCTGCAAAAAAAGATTGCTGAACTCGATCGAGCGCGCCAAAAAATTAGCGGGGCAGACACGCTTGCTGACATAGCGGCGACTTAGTTGCGCAACCTTATTCTCCATCCCGCAAATATCGCAATATTACGAACTTTGGTTGCGCACATTTAATATGCCCGTGGGCATATTATTCGCGATACGCGCGAAATACAAACTCCAACAATTTTTCGCGTTCTCGTTCGCGTAAGCCAATAAATTTTAAATAATAATCGCGTTCTGATGATCTTTCCACTTTCGCGATAAGTTCGATATTTGCATTTGGTAAATTCAAATGACCCATCACATACTTGCCAAGCGGTAGTTCGTTTTGACATGAAAGCCATGCCTCACGATCGCTTAACTTAACTATCATCCCATGCAATTTTTCAACTTGACTTAAGGAGATAAATTTTTGTTTATTCGCTACCTCGAATATAAAAAACTCAAAAGGAAGCTCTACGTTTGCTGTTAAACATTTTCTCTGAGGACTAAAGCGCATATCATGCGAATGCTTGAAAAAAACAATACATAACTCATCATCGAGTGTACCCAAAACTTCCACATCGAACTCATATGCAGAAAATTTTTCAGACCACACATACGCCTCAAGCCGATCCCCCTTTTGAAGACGCGAAATAAATTGCTTTTCACCCCGTGCGGAGAAAAATTCCATATTCACATCCAAAATGCTTAGGGTAGCGTAGCCATATCCCTTTAAATATACACGAAGAATTTGATTTTCCTGTAGCTGAGATGTGGATGTCATTTTTTTCATTGCATGCCAACTGGGTAGAATATTGCAAATGTAGTCAATACAATTATACTAAATTACACCAATCTTTTGATAAGAATTACTGTTAAATCATCTGGGAGGCTTTCCGTCTCGATAAATGAGTAAAAATCGTTAATAATGTCAGTAAGCAATTTTTTGCTTTCTTTTACGGGATCTAAGGCAGACAACAGTCTGGCTAACCGTCCAATACCATAGCGTTCCTTTTTCGCATTCATCGTCTCAACTAAACAATCGCTGTAAAGAAGCAACATATCCCCTTTTTCGACAAAAAAGGAATACGACGTGTATTCGCTGGCTAATGCCCCTATCCCTAAAAACTTACCACAAAGATATCCATCCTTTAGACCAACTTCTTCCACCTCGCCCGACGCATGCCTATGCAATAGCGGAGGATGCGCAGCATTCACATATTCGACTTTTGAATCGGCAAACCGTACAATGATACCTGTAAGATAGTTATCCATCGCATCTATTTCTTTTATGAGTTCGTCGTTGATGCACTGCATTACTACCTCCAATGGCTTATCTTGCATTGAAATGAACATCCGAAATGCAATTGATTTTGCAATCATCGTAATGAGGCCCGAAGCAATGCCATGACCCGAGACATCAAACAGCGATGCACCAACAACATTCGTCTCCTTTTCATAAAAATCATAAAAATCACCCGAAACACCCGCCATCGGATGAAATTCAAAGGCGATATCCCATTGATTGGAAATTGGCGGCCTTTTAGGGAGATAATTTTTTTGTATATTTATTGCCATTCGCAAATCGCGTTCAAAGATTGCTTTCGCTTTCTCAAGGTTTTCTCGATATTCTCTATTCTCTTTAATGAGCCGTGCGCGCTCAAGGTTTTTCTCGATTGCATGCAAAATGATTTCAAGATCATGGACGGGTTTTATTATATAATCCCATGCCCCGAGATGAATGGCTTCAATTGCATCGCGAATATCGCCCACCCCAGAAACAACGATAATTGGTACATCAGGAAACTCTTCAGTGAAAATCGTAAGTACTTCTTTTCCACTCATTATTGGCATCCGCAAGTCGGTGAGCACCACATCGGGTAAAAATTTACGAAAAAGCTCAACTCCTTTCTTGCCGTGTTCTGCCTGTAAAACTTCAAAATTGCAATCTTCAAGAAAATCGGCAATTCCCTGTCGGATAATTGGTTCGTCTTCGATGACAAGCACCCGTTTTTTATGATGTTTCATCATCCTAGTGCGATAAAACTGCCTAAATAGGTACAGAGAATATCACATCACTATTTCATAAAAAAAGCAATCAGATTTTAAAAATTTATAATGGCAACAACGCGAAATTTCCTCTGAAAACCTCATTCTTGATGTTTGCGTATTGATGTATTGATAATATACCCTCACAACGACCCTGTGCATTATTTACAAAATATAAAGCAATTTTTACCAATAATAAAAAATTCTTTACAAAATAATCCCAGAAATAAAAATGATATTAACTGAACGATTCACACAAAGATTTTTTTAATGCAACCTGCATAACGTATGGAAAAGGAGAATTTCTCATAAGAAGGGTGAAAAGATGGCTTCTTACAAAATTAATGGTGCAAAATTTCCCAGCCTCGAAGAATTAAAAGAAAGCCTTTGGCCACTTTATGAAGGGAAAATGACGCGAGAAGAATTTGAAAAATACGTCGAAGAAAATGTCCAAAAAGTAGACTAACTGCCTATATTCTTACTCCGCGCAATATTTCATCAAATACTAATTGCTGGCAATAAAATTTCATTGTTTTTACCACTCGCTATTATTGATAACGAGAATTCCCTTTTTATTTGTAAAATAACCGAGATCATAAGCACCTCTTTAAACAGCAAAAAAAGCACCGCATTATTTTACAAATTATACAATCGATGGAGATTTTTATATGAAATGGACTCCAAAAGATGTTTCTTTTCAATTTTTTCCGAAAAGTCTAAATCCGCAATAGTACGAGCGACTTTCAGAATCCGAAAAAAGGAACGAGCCGAAAGATTCATCTTTTTCATTGCCGATTCGAGCAATTCCTCTGAACTCTCATCGAGTCGACAGAATTCTCTCACCTCGCGATTTGTCATTCGAGAATTATATGGCGTTTTGCTCCCCGCAAATCGTTTTGATTGAATTTTTCTCGCTTCAATAACTCGCCCTCTGATTATTTCCGAAGATTCTCCGCTGCCCACATCCATAAGATCGTGATATGGAACTCTTTGCAAAAGCACTTCAATATCGATTCTATCAAGTATGGGACCAGCAATTTTTCCAAAATAGTTTTTCACTTTTGAAAGGCTACAGGTACAACGAATATGCGGATCAAAATAAAAGCCACATTGACATGGATTGCTCGATGCAACAAGCATAAAATCAGCAGGAAATGTCATTGTCCCTCCCGCTCGAGAAATGGTGATTACACCATTTTCCAGCGGTTGCCGCAATGTCTGCAATACATTTGAACGGAATTCGACGAATTCATCTAAAAAAAGCACCCCGCGATGAGCCAGGGAAACCTCCCCGACTGAAGGCACTCTTCCACCCCCCACGAGCGCCGCATCTGAAGCCGTATGATGTGGGCTTCGAAAAGGAGGGTATTCAATTAAACTGTGACCTTCGGGCAAAAGTCCTGCCGCAGAGTGGACCATAGTGACTTCAATTGCCTGATCGCGCGTTAAGGGGGGAAGAATACCGGGAATTCGCCGTGCTAACATCGTTTTGCCGGCACCAGGAGGTCCTATGAGCAATACGTTGTGATGCCCCGCTGCAGCGATTTCAAGCGCGCGCTTTGCTGTTTCCTGCCCTTTCACATCGCTAAAGTCCATTTCTTTTTCAGGAAACCACATGCTTTTAGGTTTGTCGGTAAAAGGCATGCGCTTGCCGTTAAGAACTTCTATGACATCATGTATGGTTTGCACCACGTACACGCGAATTCCTTCAATTGCGACAGCTTCCATTCTGTTTTCATATGGCAAAATCAATGCACTAAAACCTGCTTTATGTAGCGCAATTGCCATGGAGATAACCCCACGTACTGGTTTTACTCGCCCATCCAATGCGAGTTCACCAACCATTGGAATCATCTTTGGATGAGATTGAATTTGCCCTGTTGCATGTAATATGGAAAGCGCAATGGGGAGATCAAAATTCGCACCTTGTTTTTTAAAACTTGCTGGTGCTAAGTTGACAACATAGTTTTTTGGAGGAAATTCGTATCCAGAATTCTCCAGCGCAGAACGAATTCGTTCTTTTGATTCCCTAATGCTCGTATCTGGCAAGCCAACTATTGAAAATCCCGGCAATCCTTTTATAATATCAACCTCGACTTCAACAATATGAGCTTGAATGCCATGGATGGCAAGCGATATTGCACCGGACAATCGCTTCTCTTCTGCATTATTTAACTCGCTGTCATTCGAAATTTGAATATTCATGGCAGGAGATTCACCTCGCATATTTTTATTGTATTGTTCTATCTATTAATACGATTGAAATTAAGGCTCTATAAAATTTTTTTTGATATTTTTAAAAAAATATTATTCATTTTGTTCCCCCACCGTCAGCACCTGCGACCTTCAATACTGAAAATTTAATTTCATCAAAATCGCGAATGCGAATCGTACGATGCAGCAACATTTTTACTTGACTGGGATAGATCGATTTACTAATTTTATTCTATTGCAGAAATATCGCGATTTTCAAAAATGCATATCGCATATGCACTACGGAGGAGGTTCTTTATGAGAAAATACCCTTTTATTCTGCTCTCGTTTTTATGCATCAGCAGCATACTTTTCTTCTTACCAACAAATTCAACATCGCAATCAAACCTTTCAAGTTCATTTAAATCAGCAGTTGAAGAACAGCGAAAAATCGCAAAAAGAGATATTGAACAAGTAAAGAAAATTGTTGAAGATCTGCGAAGGAAAATTAAAGAAAATCATTGGCAATTTAAGGTAGGCATTACTGAAGCAATCAAACATGAAATTGAAGATATCACTGGGTTAAAAACTCCTTCAAATTTGCCCCAACATGCTCAGGTTCGATCTTCTGAAGCCAATAAAGAACTAAGCGAACTTGCAAAAAAGAAAGCATCGTCGCACCCTGCATCGGTACAACGAGGAGGCTTTGTTTTTCTCATCGATGAAGTAGATTTTTACTTTACACCACCGAGAAAAAAAGAACCGCAAGCTTCTGATTTAGAAATAAAGCGAAACGAAAATAGACTCGTACTGGGCGATGAATGGGATAAAGTTCCCACCAATGAGAGAATTCCAAAGAAAAAAGAAGAGGTTGAAATTGTCGATAATAAGCAACCCGATACCATTCCTTATGTAGCACCGCCACAACAGGAAGACAATTTACCAATTGGCTACATGGGTGACCCAAACGCACCCGCCTTCAACTGGCGCGACAAGAAAAAAGTAACTCCCATTCGGCACCAATATACTTGTGGCAGTTGCTGGGCATTCACGACAATCGCTATTCTCGAAGCGAGTTACAAAATCCAAACAAATAAGGAGTACGATTTCTCTGAACAACAGATTGTCGATTGCGCAATCGATAATGCTGGAAGGCGCGCCGGAAGTTGCAATGGTGGATGGTATGGCGCTGCATTTGAATCGCTGCAACGAAACGGCGCAGTTTTCGAAAACATATCTCCTTATAAAAACCGAAATGGATACTGTACTGGCTTTTCTCCAAGCAATTATAAAATTGCGACATGGTCCTACATCCTTCCAAATGCGGGAACACCTCATCCAATCGATATAAAAAAAGCATTAGTTCGCTATGGGCCTATTGCCACCGCATGCAAAGTAACCCCGGCATTTCAGGCATACACCGGCGGCGTATTTGATGAACACGCACGCCTTTTAAATCCGAGCGATGTTAATCACGCAGTGGTGATTGAAGGCTGGGATGATACCAAAGGTCGAGGTTCGTGGTTGCTCCGCAATTCGTGGGGAAAGGATTGGGGCGAAAATGGATACATGTGGATTGAATATCAATGCAACGGCATTGGTTTTGGTGCAGCATGGGCTGTTGCAAATACTCAGCAATAAATGTTCAAGGAGGCCCCATGATGAAATACTCATTTCTTTTTGTTCTCGCATTGTGCATCATGATGTTAATTTTTTCGTGTAAGACGAAAGACATCGCTTTGAACAAATGCACACAGATAGTATCAGAAAACATGGAAGGGAAGGAAATTGTGCTAAAAAAAGGCGACGTGCTCTGTGTGAAATTGCTTGCGCAATTGGGTACCGGATTTGCATGGCATATTGATAAAACATCCCCCCTCATCAAGGTAACAGAACCACCCTTGCAGATTCCAGAAGGGAAAGGTGGACCTGGCAGTGCCGATTTTCAAATTTTTCAACTCATTGCAAAGGAATCAGGAAAGACCGATATTCGCTTCGAATACAAGCGAGTATGGGAAAAAAATCCACCTCTCAAACGTTTTGCAGTGGCAGTGAGCATAGAATAACCCAATTTTCCTTGACCGAAAAAAAGCTTACGTGAAAATGTTCATAAATGCGCCCCTTAAAAGGGGCGCTTGCTATTGTCCATGAATAGTGAGGTAAATCATGAAGGTAAAAAAAGTTGTATTGGCATATTCTGGCGGCCTTGATACATCTGTTATTTTAAAGTGGCTCATCGAAACTTATGGATGCGAGGTGATTTGCTTTGCTGCTGATGTTGGCCAGGAAGAAGAATTGATAGGCCTTAAAGAAAAAGCGATAACAACTGGCGCATCAACATGCTACATTGAAGATTTAAAAGAAGAATTCGCACGCGAATATGTATTCCAAGCGATAAAAGCAAATGCAATTTACGAAAATCGTTACCTTTTGGGAACTTCCCTCGCTCGGCCTGTTATCGCAAAAAAACAAGTTGAAATAGCTCTCAAAGAAGGAGCAGATGCAGTGTGCCATGGAGCAACGGGCAAAGGCAACGATCAGGTGCGCTTTGAAATGGCTTATAAAGCACTGGCACCTGAACTTACCATCATCGCACCTTGGAGAATCTGGAATCTCAATTCGAGATCGAGCCTCTTCGATTATGCCGAAAAACATGGCATCCCTGTCCCCGTAACGAAAGATAAGCCTTACAGCATGGACAGAAATCTTTTGCACATTTCCTACGAGGGCGGCGTGTTAGAAGACCCATATCGCGAACCAGATGAAAGCATGTTTGTGCTCACTACATCGCCAGAAAAAGCTCCGGACAAACCCGAATATCTCGAAATAGATTTTGTAAAAGGAGTCCCCACTGCCATCAATGGTGAACAACTTTCACCTGCAACGCTAATGAAGAAACTCAATGCAATCGCCGGTCGACATGGTATTGGGCGAATCGACATTGTCGAAAACAGGCTTGTGGGCATTAAATCGCGCGGTGTATATGAAACTCCTGCAGGAACGGTATTGATGATCGCCCATCGCGATTTAGAATCCATTACCCTCGATCGAGAAACGCAACATCTAAAAGACCGCCTCGCATGCGAATATGCGACACTTGTATATAACGGATTGTGGTTTACCAAACGCCGAGAAGCGTTGGATGCATTTATTAACGCCACACAGGAAAATGTTACGGGCACAGTGCGCGTGAAACTATACAAAGGCAATTGTATGGTAGTGGGAAGAAAATCTCCCGTCTCGCTGTATAATCCAGAAATTGCAACTTTCGATGCAGGAACAATATACAATCAAAAAGATGCAACAGGATTTTTAAATATATTTGGCCTTCAAATCCAGGTAGAAGCTCTCATGAAAAAATCACGGAAATCTCCCGATGAATGATTATTTATCCCATCTCGAACGCACTTACATAGATCGGAGTTGCGATTCAAGAAGCTTCGTTAATGAATGGAGGCAAATTTTATCGCTGTATCCACCCAACATCCTTCAATACATTAATAATGAACGTCCCTCACTTCTTATTGCCAAATATGCAGGGGATTTGGGAATTGCTATTTTCTGGATTGTTCAAGCAATATTGATACGCGCTTTTTTAAAAGATGTATCAATGCTGATTTCTTCATTTCCGGTGACATTTGCCGAAAACATTATTGGCGCGCTTGCGCATTCCGAAGATATAAACATGCCTACTGTTTTTCGCGAAATCGACAAAAATTTTCTCTTTTCCGGTAAAAAGAAATATATTACCGGAGGCACTCATGCGAACATTATTTTACTTACCGCTCGACGGCATGATGAAAGTTCGGTAAGCTCTCTTTTTATGATTTCACGCGATATGATTCCACCTGAAAGCGTGAAAAAACTCTCCCTTCCTTTTTTGCGGACGATTGAACATGCATCGCTTGAAATGAATGAAGTTTTAATTCCC
Organism: Spirochaetota bacterium; assembly: GCA_026419015.1. Classification (GTDB taxonomy): domain Bacteria; phylum Spirochaetota; class UBA4802; order UBA4802; family JAGODF01; genus DYLV01. The sequence continues at coordinate 3,561 of JAOAAF010000101.1, read as the reverse complement.
CAAAATCATCTCATCCCGATTGACTCGCTCTATTTGCGCCGATTCCTTGCACGATGGTCGATCATTGAACGCGCTCTTATTGCAGAGGCGGTTGTTGGCATCTGTAGGTATGTGGCAAGTAAAATCGATTTCCAAAGTGCACTTCAAAAATCCCTTATCGTTCAAATTGAAAAACTTTTACTGAAAACCCAAAATGGCGTTCGCGAAATGCTAACCGCTGCGCTCGCCGAAGAGAAAATTCCAATGGCACTCCCACTTATGGAAATCGCAGAATGCTATGCAAAGCTAAAAGATCTTATCGCCCATCCCCATCTTCCTCAAGAAATTTCACTTCGAGCAGATGATCTTTCGATTCTCGAAAAATTCAGTTAATAAATCTTAAAATTTAATCTACCGGAAAATGAACTTCGCTCATTATGGAAATCCGAATAAAAACCGATAATATAAGTGCGACGCACATCTTCCAAAAAGTGCACTCGTTTTTTGACATGAAAAAGTAAAATCGCATGAAACTACGCAGACTCTTATGCAAAAAAAACCGATAATGACAAACTTTTCAAACGCATTCTGCAACAGTTGCGCAATGCTGATGCGCGCGATGACATTCGTTGCCATCATTCATACCACAACGGCATTGGAAGCAACGCCATTTATTGAGGAGTTTCGCGAGGGTATAGTTAATTGGAAATTGGGCATCATTTCTTCAAGTGCCTCGTTTTCATTTTACACCAACGAAAAAGGGAAACCAATTTCTCCTATAAGCGAGAGCGAAACGCGCATAAACAATGCGCGTAAAGAAGCTCTTGAATATGCAAAAGATCGCGCTGTGGAAAAACTCTGCGCAACTCTTCGGATGCTGCGCTTCGATGGCACAAAAAGAGTTGGCGATATTATTCGGGAAAACGAAGAAATAAAACGAAAACTTTCCGAAACAATTTCCACTCGCGTTTACTTTCGCACACGACCATTGGATTTTTATTCGGAATCTTGCGAAGCGAAAATTAATTTTGGCGATGTCATTGCCGCACTTTCTTTCGATTTTCCAGAGCTACCCTTTCCTCAACGGGATGACGCAAAAATTAGGACTGATTACACATCGCTCATCATCGATGCACGCGGGTTAGAGGTTTACCCGATGCTGCTCCCTTCAATTTTTACAGAACACGGTTTTGAAATTTATAGCTATCGGTATGTGAATGCAGCTGCAGTACATAAATACGGCATGGCAACATATTGCACATCGGAAACCGACGCAATGGCTCACAAAAAAGCCGGTTCTCATCCATATTACATCTCAGCGATCCGCGCATTGCGTGGCTGCCCGGTAATTGCCGATCGCGATGCGAGAAGAATTTTTGCAAGTCCTGTCACTAAAGAAAACTTGAAAAATTGTAAGGTAATTATTATCTTATCTCCAAAAGAAACTCGTCATTAAACGCGTCACATGAATGCCCTATTTAACATACTGGAGCGATTCATTTCTGCAATCGATAGGCTCATCGCGGGGATCGACCGGCGTACCCAGGAAACAATAAAACAGGCAGCATATTTGCTCGCCTTTGCGATAATCGCGGCAAGCGTGGGAATTGGAATCTATAAAGGGAAAGAAGCTGCTCGCATTGGCGCAGTACCGAGTTTTTCCAGCATCAACGAAATTTTTGAAACCGATGTAAAGCAATCGAGAAAAACGCCCTTTAGCCGAATAATGGTAGAAAGCGGTCAGATCAACGAGATTACCGATCCAGAACTTAGGCGTATTTTATTCCCAACACAAACAGGTCAGGAACCAACTGTGGGCGAAACAGTCGTTGAACCTGAAGCGCCGCACAAAATTCAAACCCCCTCGGGAAGCGACCGTTTAGCTGAAATAGATCGAACTGATGAATCGCTGCAAAAAGCCGATGTGAAACCGCTTATTAAGCGCGAAGCTTCACCCCTCCCGCAGACAATTCTTCCCGATCGCGATGAAGGAGTTCTTCCGAGAAAAAGTGGTACCGATGTGCGATCGGATACGGAAGAAGGCAATGCCGTTACACAAGAATCAAAAAAACCTCTCCCCATAAAAAGTAAAAAGTCTTTGAAACCGCTTGACAGGGAAACAAATCTCATAGAAAAATGAAACATCTTTACCTCACATGGCATCTACGATAATGTGGTATCGCAATCGAAAACGAAAATACAGTTATTTTTTTTGTTGCCTTTTTGTTGTATTGTTTTTTCTCCCATTTGTCCCGCGTGCTGAAGAAAATAGAGCAGAAGAAATCGTAAAAAAAATAATCGCAGGTGAAAAATTACAAAAGGAACGCCCTCCACTTCAAAAAAATTATTCCCAAACAGAAAAAGAAAATTCTTTCTCCAATAATTCTTCTTTGGGCAACACCTCTGTGTTCGATGATCGCAAAATCCAAGCTCAAAAAAAAGATCACCATGCCCAACCCAATCGACACGTCCAAGACGATTCAGCTCAACAGAACAACACCGAAAGCACATCTTTCGCTTCGTCAAAAGATGATGTGGTTCGCAAAAGTAAGGAAAGCGCTGCAGATGCAACAGCATCTGCCGAAAAAAAGAAAAAAACAGAGCTGAAAATGCGTACCACTCCCGATGAAGCGCTCTACAAAGCAGGTATTGATTACTTTAATGCAAATTTATTTTCCGAAGCAATCAAATCATTCGATGAATTAAAAACAAAACATACCGATTCGCCGCGACTCCAAAGCGCGCTTACGTATATGGGAAAGGCATATATGAGAATTGGCGAGTATCCAAAAGCATCCGAGACGCTTGCAATGGTTTCGCCAGAATCGGGAGAATATCCTGCATCCCTCTTTCACCTCGCGGAATCGCAAATCGGGATGGGGAAAAAAGACGATGCCATTGCCACGCTCTATCGGCTTTCGATTCAATACCCTCAAACCTCATTTGCCGATGATGCGCTTTTGCGATTAAGTCAAATCTTCCTTCTCGAAAAAAAGGGACATCAGGCTCTCGATGCGGCGGTTAAAATAGTACAATTGTATTCCGATCGCGAAACAATCGATGACGCGTACTTTATGATTGGTCAAATATACGAAAAAGATCCTATGCTCCGCGATGTTGAAATTAGCAGGAAAATATATAGAATTTTTCTCCAAAAATCAAAGGCGGGTGAAAAATTTTTCTTCGATTCACCATTGAAAAAAAGAGTAACTCGTGAGCTTAAATCATTGGAAAGAAAGTACTTTCGCTACGAACAATAACCTATTATAGCAAATAACGAGAAAAAAATTATTTTAACGCAACGTTCATCTCAAGCTGGCCGAATGGGCTATATAGATTAATTCCAAGAGTGGTTTGTTTGACCATTGTGATTGTGAAATTTTTGCCATCGACAACAGTTGGGGTGGTCATTTCAATTCGCTTGCCAGAATATGCAAATAGGTTCATCGCATTTCCGGTAATCATGTTCGCTAGTTCTCCAATGATGTCTTTATACTCGGTTTTCACTTGATCTTCGGTGAGACCTGGTGCAAGAATTTGGGCTATTTTAAACACCATGTTATAGCTCATGCTATATACAAC
>JAOAAF010000100.1 GCA_026419015.1 Spirochaetota bacterium | reverse complement strand
ATGTGTATAAGAGACAGCGCCAACCCTTACTGCGGCGGTCAAGGGATATATCTAAAATACATTGCAGAAGAATTAGTGCGCCAGGGACATGAGGTTCATGCAATCGTAGGCCCCCCATGGCCATTCCCCATGAAGGGAGTTGTTGTTCATCGCATCGAAAATCAGCAGTACTTTATTCGAAAAGGATTCAACATTATCGATGAAAAAAACCCTTTTGACATTTTATCCCCTCTGAATTTCTATGAATACCTCACAACGCGGCTTAATTCTTTTTCAGAAATAAATGCGTTTAGCTGGCGCGCATTTTTTTACCTTAAAAAATTAACACGCCGAATACCATTTGACATCATCCACGACAATCAGTGCATTGGATACGGCCTTCTTCTAATGAAATCGCTCGGCATTCCAGTTATTGCGACAATTCATCACCCCCTTTCGATAGACTTAGAAAACGTCATCGAGCGCACCGATTCCTTTGGAAGCAAAATGAAAGCGGTAATGTTCTACCCGCTTCTCATGCAAAAATTCGTCGCAAAGCGACTGGACCATATCATTGCGGTTTCTGAAAACTCAAAAGCGATGAATTTCACACACTTCGGTGTTCCTCTTGAAAAACAAACGGTTGTCTACAATGGCCTCGATACAAGCATTTTTCGCCCATTACCCAAAATACAGCGAAAAAAAGGGAAACTCCTCTTTGTGGGCAATGTTGAAGATGGCAAAAAGGGCTTTGCGTATGCGGCTAAAGCGCTTTCACTGCTTTCTCGCGACGTGACCCTTACCGTTGTCGATGGTGGCGCACCGCATCACAAAAAGACTGATGTCCTTTTGAAAAATCTTGGCATCGCGCATAAAGTTTTTTTTACAGGTAAAATTACCGAAGAAGAATTGGTTCGCCACTACAATGAAGCGGAAATCGTATTGGTACCATCCACTTATGAAGGATTTGGTTTTCCAGCTGCAGAAGCGATGGCATGTGGCGCATTTGTTATTGCAAGCGATGCAGGTGCACTCCCAGAAGTAGTGGGTGATGCTGGAATGATTGTACCCGCACGCAATCACATCGCGCTAGCCGATGCAATTAACAAAGCGCTTGCAAATCCGCAATTTCGAACAAAAATGGCAAAACGCGGCATCGAACGCATAAAAACGAAATTTACATGGGAAAATGCTGTCAAATTAATGATTGAAATATATGAAAAGTGCATTATTTCTCATACCAATTAGCGCAATCTTTCTTTTTTGCAATTGTGCATCAATTTCTTTTTTTGAAACACATAAAATACCATACGACATTATCGAAGAAGAGGACTATTTACGCGGCCGCTTTGAACCATCAACCCATCCGCTATTTGTAAACATCGCAGAATTTGGAATTCCATGCAACGGTGATCTTTTCCTTCGAAGAGAAGTCGCAATCGCATTAAAGGAAATGTACAGTGCGATAAAAAAAGACTTACCCGAAGTAAAATTTTGGGTACAAAGCGCGACGCGCAATTGGAATGCGCAAAAAGCAATCTGGGAAAAAAAATGGGAAGCATTATCAAAAACTGTAAAAACTAAACAAGAAATTGCAAGTGAGATTCTCCGTTTTTTCTCAATGCCGGGAACATCGCGCCACCATTGGGGAACCGATTACGATATTAACATTTTGGAAAACGAGTATTACACGAATAAAGATGGGGCAAAATTATATAAATGGCTAAAAAAGAATGCTGCAACATTCGGTTTTTGCCAACCCTACACTGCTGGGAGAAAAGATGGGCACAACGAAGAGCGATGGCACTGGTCTTATGTACCTCTGGCGGCACAGTTTCAAAAGCGGTGGAATGAACTCTTTGGCAGTGAACCCAATAAAATTATTGCTGAAGAACAGTTCAGCGGTGCAGATGAAATTATACACTCCGCTGCAATGTACGTAAATGCGATAGATAAGAAATGCTGCATTCAATAAACACATCGATTACCCCGCAATACAAACCTATGAAGCGCTTCTTTGTGAAATAAGGTATTCGCTTACCCCATCGAGAACCATTTGGATTCCAATTGTAGCGACAATTAAACCAGTAATGCGAATGAGCGCACCCATAATATTATGGCGTTTCAGATGCGCATGAATATAGCGCGAAGAAAGCATAATGAGCAAATTTATCCCAATTGCAACAATTATTGAAATCATCGTAATCGCAGTTCCATACTTCGCAGGAAACGACACAGATGCGGTAATTGTTGCAGGACCTGCAATCATCGGTGAAGCAAGTGGAACAATTGAAAAATCAGTAAGCTTACGAGTATATTTATATTCAAAAAAAAGCCCTTTGTTCAATGCCTCAAATCCACGGTAAACAAGCACCATTCCTCCCGCAATTTTAAACGAATAAATATGAACATGAAAAACATGAACTAACAATGGATTGCCCACAAACAGAAATGTTAAAAGGATAATCGCTGCAACGAGCGAAGCTCTTATGGAGATTCGTTCAACTTCCCGAAAAGAACTTTTCTCTGCAATAAGAGACATGATAAAGATTTTACTTACAGGATTGATGAGTGCCAAAAGTGCGAGAATGCAATCGAGAATGCGCAACAATGAATTATGCAATAAATCGCCCATTTACTTCTCCTCGATATTTACAAGGGTTTGATATCACAAAAATGTCAATGTTTTTGACAATGCAATTATCCTTGAACTTTATGGTTTTTATCTTGATTTTTCCAAAAAATGTGCCGATAACATTCTCAAACGCCCATCAATTTTGACCGAGCCAGGAGAACAATTCAATGAAAAAAGTTATTTTTTCAATATTCATTCTGTTTCTCGCAACGACCATCGTGGGGCAAACTCAACAAAATACAACTCGCGCTGTTACCGACGAGACAGTTACCCTCCCAATACAATCGCTGCGAACACATCTTTTCGATGTTGAAAAATTTTCCATGTCATTTGGCTACGAACCGCGCGGTTTTGGAGAAGTTCTCACAGCCGAATTTAACATTCGGAATAAAACCGACGATGAAATTGAGCTATACATTTATGCGATAGCAACGTACGAAAGCGAAGATTTTGATACATCGAGCTTTACCATGCCCCGACCCGGCGAAGGTGGCGTTACCATTCTCAATTTTGTCCCGTATCCATTGGCGCAAGAAGACAATGATGTTCCTCCCCACAAGATGAAGAACCTAAATTTTCGTTATAAAACGGGCAACGACGCTGATCCCCTTGGCACACTTCAAAAATTTCCTCGCGATCCAAAACTCGGCATAAATCCACTTACGGGTGGTCCATACAAGCTAAAAGAAACTCTTTTTGTACAAACAAAGCATGTAAGCAAATATCGTAAAAATTATGTATTTTTCAATTATTTAACGCTTCTCATCTTTGATGCAAAAAACCTCACCGATGAAAAGGGGAAACTCAACCCTCCACTTTTCCGTCAGGTATATCGAATTCACGGAAAGCGAAAATAGAAAATAATCCAGGGCGAACTGTAAAAAAAAACTTGTTTTTTCTAACCTTGTTTTTAATACTATTATGAACAGTCATACGCGTTACGATTGCAATGTTACAGGGTTTCATTGAATCGAACGCGCATGGAGTGAATAAACATAAGAGGTCGGCTATGGGATGCATTGTGGCGATTGGAGCGCAGTGGGGCGATGAAGGCAAGGCAAAAATGATCGATTATTTTTCAAAAGACATCGACATCATCGTCCGTTATCAAGGTGGCGCTAACGCAGGCCACACGGTTGTCGTCGATGGAGTAAAACATGTATTTCACCTCATTCCTTCTGGAATTTTGCATGAAGGGAAAATATGCATCATTGGAAACGGAGTCGTGGTAGATCCCGAAGTTCTGTTGGATGAGATTGAACTCCTCGAAAACAAAGGCATTCAAGTAGAAGGTCGGTTTTTCATTTCCGATGCGGCACATATCCTTCTACCAATCCACAAAGCATTTGACGAAGCAATGGAAGAATTTCGATCCCACAAAATTGGCACAACAAAGCGAGGAATTGGTCCTGCGTATTCCGATAAATGCCTTCGCATAGGCATCCGTGTGGGCGACATTTTCGACGAAGATATTTTATATGAACGCCTCTCATTTGATATAAAGCTTAAAAATCTATATCTGGAAAAAGTATTTTCCAAGCAACCATTTGCACCCGAAAAAATTTTCGAGATAATATCCCGATTTCGAGACAAAGTCAGCAAGATGGTGATTAACACAGCGCACTACTTACACACGGCAATTGACGCGGGGAAGAAAATACTATTGGAAGGAGCTCAAGGATTTGCTCTCGACATAGATCATGGCACCTACCCTTTTGTAACATCATCGAATCCCACCATCGGTGGCGCATTGCTTGGAACTGGATTGAATATATTTGATATCGAAAAGATATACGGAATCACCAAAGCGTATATTACGCGGGTTGGCGAAGGGCCTTTCCCAACCGAAATAAAAGGCGAAATTGGCGAAATGCTTCGGACAAAAGGGGGAGAATTCGGTGCTACCACGGGTCGTCCTCGACGCTGTGGATGGTTCGATTTACCGCTTATTCGACAAGCGCGGCGAATTAATGGAATAACCGACATGGTACTTACAAAACTCGATGTCCTTAGCGGATTAAAAGTGATTAAAATTGCCATTGCGTATAAATTAAATGGGAAAGAAATTGACTACTTTCCTTCCAGCCAGCTTCATCGAGTTGAACCCGTTTATGTTGAATTACCCGGTTGGGAAGAAGACATATCGTCATGTACCTGTTTTGACGAACTTCCGAAAGCCGCGCAAAATTACGCTCGCTATATTGAACGAGAATCTGGCATAAAACTTTCCCTAATCTCAAATGGTGCAGAGAGAAAAAATACTTTTAAAGTATCATAGGATACTCGAAAATTTTCTAAATGCGATAAAGACTGCGCGCATTGTGCTGTACATTTTTTGTTGACACTACAAAGGTATTTTTTTATATGGTTAAGCTCATTCCGGCCGAGACGCTAGCTCAGTCGGTAGAGCAACTGCCTTTTAAGCAGTGGGTCCGGAGTTCGATTCTCCGGCGTCTCACACGTCCCCGTCGTCTAGGGGTCTAGGACACCGGGTTTTCATCCCGGCAACAGGGGTTCGAATCCCCTCGGGGATGCAGCAAAAAGAGGGATGCATGAAAGCATCCCTCTTTTTATTTTATAATATTACCTTTCCCGTATTGCAGCCTCTCTTTTTAAATATTTTACAAATGAATATAGTTCTTATAAACATTTTTTCATCTGTTGATCATCTATTATATATGTTGACAATTCAACGTCATTGCATATATATTAAACCTAATGGATGACATTAATATCATATAGCATGAGCGGGGGGAATTCATTATGTTTTTTAAAATCGAAAATACTTTTCGAACTACAAAAACGAGCCTCATAATATATATGTTTCTTAAGATAATTGCTTTCGCTTTTAATAAAAAGCGTTCTTTAAATCGATATCTTAAAACGAAAGATGGATGGCTTAATATTGCAATTGGGTTACGCACTGAAAATAATAGCTTTGCCTATAGCATCATCTTCCGGGATGGTCGCGTGCACACTGCGAAAGAAATTGTCGATAACCCCAATGCGGTGTTGGTATGTAAAAATGAAGATGCGGCATTGAAACTGCTTTTAGGTACTCCTACTGATATTATCTATATGCTCTTAAAAAGCGATGTGTACATTGAGGGCAGTATTATATGCGCAAATATTTTTTCCTTTTTTATATCGTTATTGTTCAATCCGATCCAAAAACGCGCCATGCGCAAAGAGAGAGTGAGCGATAAAAAGAAAATCAAAAAAGATTATCCTAAACCCAAAAAAGAACTTTCCGAGGAAATTGCAAAAAGAAAAAAAGTACGCTTAAAGGGAGAAAAAGTCGATCCACAGGTGGTATTTCTAACCGATCCATATTTGTCACAATATTCAATTGAAGATTTTCCTCGCATAAAAAAATTTCTTAACGAACATTTAACTAAAAAGCCCGAAATATGTGCTGAGCGTGCGCAGCTAATTACGCAGTGGTATTGCGAAAATGGATTCGAAACCGACAATCTCGGCAATGAGTGGAATCCCGTACTGAGAAATGCAAAAGCGTTTAACTTCCTCATGAAAAACAAAAAGCCAATTATTCAAAAGGAATCGCTTTTGGCGGGCACCACTACGAGTAAGCCAATTGGATGCCCAATTTTCCCAGACAGCACTGGCATCATCATATGGAACGAACTGCTCACAATCCCTCACCGCACGCATAACCCCTTCGATATCGATGAAAAAACGCGTGAACTCCTTCATTTTGAGATATTGCCTTATTGGCTCAATAGAAATTTTAAAGAATGGGTTCGCCAGAAGTACCATAACCCTCTCTGTCAACAATTAGACGAACGCTTTGCGCTTTATTTTGACTGGAAACAGGCAACCATTTCTCACACCATTCCCAACTTTCCCAAAGTGCTCTCAATCGGTACCAAGGGGATGATTGAAGAAATAACCAAGGAACTCGAAAAAACCACAGACAATGAAAAAAGGGATCTTCTCACCGCAATGACTCTTTGCCTTGAAGGGATCAACGAGTATGCCGCCAATCTCTCCAAACAAGCATTAGAGGATAGCAAAAACGAACAAGACCCGCAAAGAAAGCGGGAACTTGAAATCATCGCAGACATCTGCACCCGCGTGCCAATGCAGGGCGCGAAAACCTTGCACGAAGCACTAACATCAATATGGATCACGTGGGTTGCGTTGCACAATGAAAATTTAAACGCCGGACTTTCGCTTGGCAGGCTCGACCAATGGCTGCAGCCTTATTTCATCAACGATATGAACACTATCCCCCCGGAAAAACGCGAAGAATATATCAAGTTTGCCATAGAACTGGTTGCGGATTTTTACATGCGCTGCACAGATCACTTTCCTCTCACGCCCGATTTAGCGAATTTCTATTTTGGCGGTAGTTCCTCAGATCAGGCAATCACCCTCGGCGGAATTACCCCTGACGGGAACGATGCGGTAAACGACATGACATATATTTTCCTAAAAGTAACAGAAATGCTTTCAATTCGCGATCCAAATGTAAACGCCCGCTACATGCCAGGCGTAAACAGCGACACCTATTTAAAGCGCCTATGCGAAGTAAATGTCATCACCGCGGCAACACCCTCAATGCACAACGATGCAGCAATCATAAAAGCTCTTCAACCTCTCAACTACGATATACGCGATATACGCAATTGGTCTGCGACCGGATGCGTAGAACCCACACTCTCTGGGAAGCATTTTGGCCACACCAACATGCAAATGATGAACATGGTTGCTGCCCTTGAAATGGCATTGCATAACGGGTATCATCCGCTCACCCGTTTGGACATTGGACCAAAAACCGGTAAAATCGAAGACGGCGCGTTTAAAACGTTCGATGAATTCTTCGATGCCTTTACGAAACAATTTGCATTTCTCATTGACCAATCCATTGAATACAATAACATGCTCGCCGAAGCACACCAATATCTTCGGCCAACGCCGCTCCTTTCCGCATTCATCGATGGATGTATTGAAAAGGGCAAAGATGTCACCAAAGGTGGTGCGCTTTATAACAGTTCTGGTACGGCAATCATCGGATTGGCAGATGTTACCGATTCGCTGATGGTCATCAAAAAACTCGTGTATGACGAAAAACGATATTCGCTTGCCGACATTAAAAACGCCGTGGTAAGCAATTTTCAAAACGATCCATATTTGCACGCCCTTGTAACCCATAAAGTCCCTCTCTTTGGCTCCGGCAGCGACGAAGCAGTAGAAATGGCTAACAGAATTGCGCGATGGGCCCACGATTATTTTGCGCAAATCCCTCACTATCGAGGAGGGATCTATACAACCGGCTTTTGGTCAATGTCGAACCATGTGGCATTTGGAACTCTTACAGGCGCTTTGCCATCAGGAAGATTAGCAGGAAAACCTTTCACTCCCGGCCTTACTCCACAACCGTTTGCATCGAAAAATTTGTTAGATAATATGCGCGATGTTGCAAAGCTCGATCCTACCAATTTGACCAACAACATTGCATTTAACGTCAAAGTAGTCCCCGCAAGCCACGAATCGCGGGAACAGATTGTCAACATTATGGCTTCGTACGTAAAGACGTATTTTGAGTTAGGTGGCATGCAAATGCAAATGAATGTAATCACCTCAGATGTTCTTCGCGATGCAATGGCTCATCCCGAAAATTACCAGAATCTCATCGTGCGTATCTCAGGATACAATGCGTATTTTGTGACGTTGAACAAACAGATGCAGCTGGAACTCATTGAAAGAGCAGAATACGGCATATAATTACGGCATCCATGGATATCAAAAAAATTTTTATTAAGCGAAGCTGATTGCTTGATTGTGGCTGGTGATTTGATGTTCCATCGTTCGCGCAAGCGAAAGTAGCTCAGCAGCATTTTCCGATAATTTAATTGAACCCGATGCATTGTGCTGGGAAGTTTCATTTACAATAGAGATTGACTTTACTATTTGCTGTGACGCAATCTTTTGTTCCTCAATGGATGAAAGGATATGATCTGAAAAGTTCCTAAGAGTGTCTGCCTCGCGCCGTACGTGCTCATTTGTTTTTAACTGTTCATTTGTGGATGTATACAATTCATTCATCTCATTGGATATTGTACTTACCATTCCAACCATTGTTCGTATGCTTTCAACAATTCGCGCGATATTCGAAAAACCGCCTTCAATTTCCTTTACATTTATCGTAATGAGCTGAGATATTTCCTTAGTGCTCGCTGAGGTTCTATCTGCTAATTTTGAAATTTCATCTGCAACCACCGCAAATCCACGCCCTGCGTCGCCCGCCCGCGCAGCTTCAATGGCCGCATTGAGCGAAAGGAGATTAATTTGATCGGCGATATCATTAATAATTTTAATAATACTGTTCATATCCTGCGAACTTTTCAAGATGCTCGACATGCTCGCAGTCATCGAATTGAGCAAGCCTTCAACCGTGTGCCCCTGCATCGATACATCTTCGGATTTTTTCGATGCGACAGTAAGGCGATTTCCCATATTTTCAATGAAATGCGAAAGTTCATTTATCCGTCCCAAAAGCCGCTCTATCATCGAAAATTGTTGGCGTACTGCATTACTGATGCTTTCAATGCCCGCTGTCATCTCTTCAACAGTCGACGTTATTTCTTCCGCGGTCGCTGCCTGCGATTGCGCATCTTCGCTGAATTGCGCTGCCGATTCCGAGCTTTGTTCAGCCATACGCGTTAATTTGCTCGACAACTCTTCGATTGAAGCGATGAGTTCCATCACCACGTTGCTTTTCTTTTGGTTTTCATTAAATTCAAATTCCAATTGCTTTACATTGCGGGCGTTGAGCCGAACTACCAACAAACACGATATGAACGATAATGTTATTGAGAAGATGTAATCTACTGATAAATCCTGCAACACTTCTGCGTACACGTCTGTTAAAATCCCCTTAATCAACACAGTGCTTATCGTCGTCGTCACAATAAAGAACGCACTTATCGCAATCACCCATCGAATTCTCGTAAAAAGCGCTGCAAGTATTATCATCACCTGCATGTAAAAAGTAAATGAAATGAAATCAGCGTTTTTTAGCGTAAACGCCGAATACAGCATAAATGCTACCAACAACAACGACGCGATTGCGGTGAGAAGGTTAGCGCTTATATGATAGTGGCCTTTTTTTAATAAATAGAGTCCCACAATCATTGCCATTTCGAGAGAAATCAAAATGAGATTTGCGGTGCCAAAAATTCCCTGATACTGGACAATATTAAATGCGACCAACGCACACGGGATGAGAATTAAAAGTGTCATGATGAGATAGCAAAGAGCTTTGCTTCTTTCCTGCACAAAAAAGGAATCCCGCTCATAGCGCGATAAAAAATATTGCAACAATCCCATTTACCACCTCCAGAACATTGTTGCTTTACAGCGTTAACCGGGAACTTTAAAAACTCGCTATGTTTGTATTTACGTTTTTATATTCATCATAGTAGCGTGAATAACTACCCTTATTTATTTAATAATATTATAAAGTAAACAAAAAAATTTCATCCCGATTGGAGAATTAAAAAAAACTCTCGCTTCTTGATGATGCGAGAGTTTTTTAATATAGCCATTCGCGATTTTATGCGATGGCAAATTGCTTATTTTCCATTACAACCTCGGGCAACGCCAAACATCCAGTCATCCGCCGCCTCATTGTATTCATCTCCACAATTTGAATCGGAAGCACCACCCGAACTGTAATTTTTATGGCTACATTGGTCATGATCCAAACAGTCTTTACACCACGAACTGGGCACTAATGAACTCCCACATCCCGCACCGCAGCGCCCCATGCATTCGTAGCCTGGTCGTGCAGTACTCCCAACAAGAACAGATTCGCTATGATCACCTTTCGAGTCATCGTATTTTGCCGTAACCCATGTACCTTTCCGTATGCACGTAATACCTTCATTTGCCGAGATTCCCAAACGGATCGGATTTTGAAAATTTGGCTGTCCGTATTCTCGCCTTCCAATTGCATAATTGCCTGGTGACTCCGCCCAATACTCAAGAATCCGTACAATTGCATACTCATGAACAGTGAGTTCACCACCTCGCTGGGCAAGATATTGAATTATATTACCCGCGAGTAATTTCAACGCATCCTTTTCATCATCAGTTAATACTGCACCATATCCATCCATTAAAAAGCTTTCATTGGACATGTCTATTTCAAACTCAAGATTTTTATCATTTACTGTTAATAACACAACCGATTGCTCATCGCTTTCTCCATTAGGGGAGGTAACGTCGAATGATATTCGCACATCATCATATTGGTATACGCCCTTAATACCCATGATCCCATTATCCTGAAGTTGGAAATGATCAGCTTCGGAACATCCAACAAAGCCACAAAATACAGCGATGATTGGAAACACTATCTTTTTCATAAACCCAATAACCTCCTTACATTAAATCTATATGGATTTAATATACAATTACGATTCCATTTCGTCAAATAAAAAACCGTACAGACGGTATCGTTCTAATAATTTTTTTCATGAAATGAAAAGATCTCACATTTAATGGTTTATGGTTGACCATAGAGGCATTTTTAAAAAAGACGTAATTGCTGAATATCCATTAAATGAACAAGCTTCGCATTGAATGGTTGATTTCTATCGAAAGCAGCGTTATTTGAAATGACAAAATAATCAAATTGTCCAATGAACTCTCGTTTTAAATAATTTATTGAATTGACAAATACTGCGGTCATTTATGTACTATCGTTAAAATCTTAAATTTCGATTCTCACTTCATTGTCGGGTAAAATAATATTATCGAGCGGGATGCATTTCCAACATTGAAAATTTCGGAAAACATACCCGCTATAATATTATTCGATATATGCAGTTCCATTTATTACGTTAAGGAGGTGGACAATGGCATTAAATCCAATTGTCGATTCGCGAGATGTGCGTTTTATTCTTTTCGAACTATTAGATGTAGAGAAGCTTACAAAATATCCCACGTTTGCTGATTTCGACAGAGAAACGTTCGAAGCCACAATCGATCTTGCCGAGCAAATAGCTGTTGAACAAGTATATCCAATCAACTCAGCAGCTGATAAAAAGCACGCTCATTACAATCCCGAAACAAAAGAGGTATTCATTCCGGAAGAATACTTCCCAGGTCTCAAAGCGTATTACGAAGCAGGCTTTTTAGGGCTTTCAGTGAATCCCGAAATTGGCGGGACGGGAATGCCTAAGGTGATTTATCAATGCGCAACCGACTACTTTACATCAGCCAGCGTCGCATTTACTATGTACCCCATGCTTAGCGTTGGCGCGTTAAACATGTATGTAAATTTTCTTCCAGAAAGCGAAGAGAAAAAAATAATCATCGAAAAAATGCTTTCGGGCGAATGGGGTGGAACCATGTGCCTTACTGAGCCCGATGCGGGATCCGATGTTGGGGCCCTCAAAACAAAAGCGGTAAAAAATCCTGATGGCACATATAGTATCACGGGGCAGAAAATATTCATTTCATCTGGCGATAACAATTTTTATAAAAACATGATTCACCCTGTACTCGCACGCATTGAGGGCGATCCACCCGGAACAAAGGGGATATCCATTTTTGTTGTACCAAAATACCGCATTGATCCTTCTGCACCCGATAACATTGGTGAAAAGAACGATGTCGTATGTAGCGGCATCGAGCACAAAATGGGTATAACCGCCTCTGCAACGTGTACGTTAAATTTTGGCGATGAAGGGAAATGTAAAGGCATACTCATGGGACA
>JAOAAF010000099.1 GCA_026419015.1 Spirochaetota bacterium | reverse complement strand
TCGCTCAGCGAAACGAGCCGAGAGGTTATTGCGTCGCTTAAATCCCCGCTTACGGTGCGGGCGTTTTTTACAGAAGATTTGCCTGCCCCGTATAATAACGTAGAAAGGTATTTGCGCGATCTTTTGGAAGAATATGCCGATTACGGAGGGAGAAACTTTCAATACCGATTTATCAACCCCGCTCATGAAAAAAATAAAAAGGAACTCGAAGACTATGGCGTTCGCCCTATAAAGGTTCAGGAATACAAGAAAGACAAAATTAGCATTGGCGAAGCGTACATGACAGTCGTAATCGAACACGGCGATTTGGTGGAGCGCTTGGATTCGATTAATTCCACTGAAGGGTTGGAATATCAGATAACCTCAACCATTAAAAAGATGATTGGGAAAATGGATGCGTTACAAAATTTAAAAGATCCGATAAACGTCACGCTGTTTGCAACAAAAAATGTGCCCGATCTTGCAACGGTAATTTCGAAGGTTCGAAATCAAGTTGAAAAATGTAATCGCAAAAATTTCGACAAAATAAAATTCAACGAACCTGTGGATCCCTCAACTGATGCGGAAGCGCTAAAGAGGGCAGATGAATTTGGTATTCAGAAAATTCTGCTTCGCGACCAAACTGGCAGAACCGAAGAAATGCGCTTAGGCGTGGTGGTGGAACACAAAGGGCGTTTTGAAACTGTCCATCTGATTCAACGGGGGATGTTTTCGCTGTTTTCGATCATCGATAATCTCGAAGACATTCTCAACAGCATTGTGGGGAGCATTATTGGCATAAATCCGGTCATTGGATATGTCACTGGACATGGCGAACTTTCCTATCATGATATGCGCGAAGGAGCAGTCAATTTTCGCCCCCTTGTGCCCGATATGTACGATTTTAAAGAAATTAACCTAGCAAGCGAAGAAATCCCTGATTCCATTAAAACCATTATCATTAACGGACCTCGCTCGAATTTCACTGAGGAAGAGCTTTTAAAAATCGATCAGTTTTTAATGAAGGGCAATTCGCTTCTGGTGTTTTTGGATTCCTTTAAAGAAGATACCACCCGTCCTCGAAATCCATTCAACCAGTCCACTCCGATGGTACCCAACGAGACTGGCATTGAAAAGTTGCTTGAGCATTATGGATTTTCAATTGGTAAGGGGATAGTGCTGGATACCAGATGCCTGTACTATCGCGGTGAATCGATCTACCTTATCCCCGAGATTGGGCAGGACGGTCTCGATGCGCACAATGAGATCACAAAGGGAATAAAGAGGCTGTATTTTGTAAAAGCGGCACCTGTGCATATCGATGAGGCAAAATTGTCGAAGGTTGGTGCGAAAAAAACTGTGCTGGTAAAATCGTCGAACGGCAGTTGGCTTACGCACGATTTTATGCCATGGTCGATGTACCCACCCGATGAGAGCAAACGCTCGCAGTTTACCTTGGCAGTACTCGCTGAAGGGCGTTTTGAAAGCTACTTTAAGGGGAAGGACATAACAAAAATTGAAACTCAGGAGAAAAGAGAAGGTGCCGAAAACAAAAATCGACAGGAGAAAAAAGTGGCACATCTTTCTGTGATTGAGCAGGCAATTCGGCCTGCGCGAATATTTCTTGCAGGAACTTCGGACATAACCAAGTTCGATTATCAGGCGCGTCAGATGGGCGAAAGGCCCAATGCCGTCTTTGTTCAAAATGCGGTGGATTATATGAACGGCAACTATGGTGTTCCTGAAATGCGCAGTAAGGGACTTGAAATTAATCCGATTCACGATGACAATATCATTTCTCGAATCATTCAGAAAGTTTTTAATCTGACATTGGCAGATGCAGTGGATTGGTCAAAAATCGTATTTAAACTTTTAAATATTTTAATAATGCCCGCCATCATCATTTCTTTCACCGCGGTTGGAGTTGCGCGTTGGCAACAGAAGAGGAGATTTCGCGTTGTGCAGGAATTTTCACAGAAGGGAGGAATGAGATGAAAGGTAAAAGAATTTCCATTGCGATGGGAGTTGTTATATTTCTTTTGGTGATATATGCCATCGTATCGTTAAAAGACAGACCACCCGCATTGCCAGAACTTCCTCGCTGGAAAGAGGGAGCAGACGAAATTATTGTGGAAAAAGCAAGTGAAAAAGTTCGGATTTATAAAAAAGCGGGGAAATGGTATGTGGGCGATGAGGGATTCCCCGCGGACGAAAAGCTTGTAGAAAAGATGGAAGAGAAAATGCGCGATATTGTCATAAGCGATGTGAGCTCACAAACACCCTATTATGAGCGATTTGATCTGACGCCGAATTCTGCAATTCATGTGGTTGTGAAAAGGGGAGGAGAAGTATTGCGCGATGTGTATTTAGGTAAACGCAGCGATAAGACTAATCACACCTACATTCGGGTTGCTGGCCGCAATGAAGTGTTTAAAGCTTCGGGGACGTTCAGCTATGATTTTGACAAAAAAATCGACGATATTCGCGATAAAACTATTTTTGAATTCAAAAGCGATGAGATTGAAGCGTTTGAGATTCAGTATAAAGGGATAAAAACTGCACTTGCGCGGACGAAAGTCGAGAATGAGAAAGCAAAGGAAACAAAGGAGAAAACGAAAGATGAAGCTTCTAAAGAACAGGCAAAAAAAGATGAATACAAATGGGTTTTTGCGAACACTCCAACAAAACAAGTCGATGATGGTGCGATACATGCGGTGATAAATTCATTTAATCCGTTGCGCGCAAACTCGTTTCCCATGGTGGATAAAAACTTGTTGAAAAACCCATACTGCACGTTAAAAGTCACTGCAAAAGGGAAAACGCATGAGCTTTTCATTTACAAGGGGAAAGAACCAGACCAATATGTCTGTACCGCAAGTACCACTCCATATGTTTTCCAGCTATCGAAATATAGTGCCGAGCAATATTTCCGCACACCAAAGGATTTCGAAAAGCGACCATAAAATTTGAAGGAGGCTTCCGTGAATACTGAGATTTTGGCATCGATTGGACCAGCGTCAATTGATAAATTGGCGCCGATGTATGCGGAAGGCCTCTCGGGAATTCGCATTAACAGTTCGCATTCTGATTTTGAGTTTCAAAAAAGGATCATCGATGCATCGCGTTTGGCAAATCCGAATGGATATATTGTGTACGATATCAAAGGACCAAAGATTCGGCTTGGAGATCTTCCTCAACCGCTTCCAATTAAAGCTGGCGATTCGTTAGTGCTTCGCACTGATTTGCCAAAGCCCCCTGGTTCTGAATACCCTAAAATTGAAAACTTTAAAGAAGGCATTCCCGTCACCTATGAAAAATTAGATGAATGCGTCAAGCCCGGACATCGCCTTTTTATCGATGATGGATATGTGGGCATTCGGGTGGTTTCCGTTGAAAAGGGCAAAATTTTTTGCGAGGTGCTCTATGGCGATGTCATTCGTTCAAGGAAGGGGCTCAATCATCCCGATACAGTGGTAGGGTATCCTTATACAATGCCGTACGATATTCCGAATCTGGAATTTGCCGTTGCGCATCGCGTTGATTTTATTGCCGATTCGTTTACGCGCAATGGAGAAGATGTAAGCGAGTTGCGCGATCGACTAAAGGGAACAGGAGTACTAATTATTTCCAAAATTGAAAATCCAGAAGGCGTTCGCAATTTCGATGAAATACTTCAAAATACAGACGCCATAATGATTGCGCGCGGCGATATGGGCGTGGAAATTGAACCGTGGTTTTTGCCCGAGATTCAAAAGAGTATGATTGAAAAGTGCAATCGTGCGGGAAAACCAGTCATCACTGCAACGCAGATGCTTGAATCAATGATTGACAATCCTCATCCAAGCCGCGCCGATGTGAGCGATATCGCAAATGCAGTGTACGATGGAACTGATGTCCTTATGCTTTCTGGGGAAACATCGATCGGTAAATATCCCGTTGAGTGCGTAGCAATGATGAGAAAGATTGCTGAATACGTAGAAACTACGCAACGGTATAAACGCCTGAATAAAAAGAAAACAGGACTTTCATCGCTTCTCAATAAAGCCTGTTAAAAGAAGCGCAAGTCCGAGAAAACTTGCAACTATGCCGACCCCCATTCGTTCAATCGGCACATAACTGAAATAAAGAGAAAACGGAAGAAGTATCATACCAAATGATGCGAGCAATGCAGAAATGCGTTTTGGGATAACGAACGAGAGTAAGGCAATCACTCCTAAGTAGAAAAGCGTCGCGATAAGCAAAAACGAAGTTTCAATGTTAAAAATAAAAAATTTGGCCATAAGCTCAAGCGGTGAGATAGAATGCTCTGAAAATGAATACGCAATCCGAAAGTAAGGAAAACTTAACGAAAGAAGAAGGAGAACAGCACCAACGGTGATAAATACATTTGTTTCTTTTGGTGTTGATTTTTCAACAAAAAGTTCCACAATTCTTTTCATTTTAATAGTAACCCATTACAAATTTAAAATTATTCAGTTAACACTTTCATCGTTTTTAGACCGTTTACAATAAATTGCACCGACATCGCAGAAAGTATAAGCCCCGTGAGGCGTTCGATAATGGAAATTCCTGTTTCACCGATCCACTGTTCGAATTCAGACGCGAGGAACATCACTACCATTGCGATGAGAAAAACGAAAGTGGATATAGCGCCAATGAGTGCTGTGTGAAGAATACTTCCCCACGATTGTGATGAGAACATCAAAAGCGCTGCGATATTCCCAGGTCCGCAAAGCAATGGAATGGCAAGTGGAAACACTGCGATGTCGCTCCGTTTCGCAAAACGTTCATTAGATGTATCAATGTCTTGCATGTTCAGTTTTGATGGTTTTCCCAGTAGCATTTCCATTGCAATGAGAAATAGCAAAATACCACCTGCGACGAGAAAGGTCCCAGGTGAGATTCCCAAAAAGTGCAAAAGGTATTTCCCAAATATAATAAAAAAAAGCGAAATGAAAATTGAAATTGCTGTTGCTTTTAAAATGATTGACCGTTTAATAGAAGATTCTTGTCCCGATAGCAATGTTGCAAAAATTGGTATAAGCCCTAATGGGTCAACCACAAAAAAAAGAGTAAAGAAAACTGTGGAAATAAAGTAATAAATTTCCATACTCGATTTCAATACAAATCATCCAAGATATTGTCAACATCGAATTGTGGGACATGTAAAAAATTGTGTTGCGTGCGATCACCAAAAAATATTTGGTAATAGGGAATCAAGGATGAGAGATTCAAAATTGCTCGTAGAAACTCCCAAAGGATAATTTTTCGGATGATCGTTTGTTTATGAAAATGTTGACAAAAAAATGCTATTGCATATTATTGTCGGCAATATTGAGGGATCGTTCAACGGTAGGACGGCGGGTTCTGGCCCCGCTAATCTAGGTTCGAATCCTAGTCCCTCAGCAAAGAGTTTTGCCCAGGTGGTGGAATTTGGTAGACACGCATGGTTGAGGGCCATGTGGAAATTTTCCGTATGGGTTCAAGTCCCGTCCTGGGCAAGAGGAGTAGCGAGCTGCCCTGAAAGGGGCAGCTTATTTATTTTTTTATAAATATTGATCTTTGGTTAAGGGAATGGATGAAATGCATCTTACACGTTTGGCAAACAGAAGTCTCTGTACGGTTATTAAAAATTAACACTATCGTAACATACATGAGAGGAAAATGCTTGATGAATTTTTTGAATTTTCTTTTGTATAAAACGAAAATGGGAGAATGTGGCGGCAAAATACTATACAGCTACTTTCCCAGATGATATGAACCAAGAGGTGATGAATGATTAATTACGATATGTCCGCTGAATACGAGCTTGTCGCAAAGCATTGCCCGCGCTGTGAAGCCCTCGTGCTTGCACAAGTGGTTAGAACGATGAATGGTGAATTTTATAAGTATCGCAACGTTAAGTGTTCACAGTGCAATTGGCAGAGTCCCGAAGCGAATTGAATTTAAAAAGATTTATCGCATTATTTGTAGTTGCTTCGGCGATTTTTTCCTCCGGCACACCCAAAATTTCTGCTGCGGCGCGTAGATTGTATAAAATATTTGCCGGCGTATGGAGTTTATTTTTTGCTTCGACAGGGGGGATATCGGGGCTATCTGTTTCGAGCATGAAATGATCGGGGTAAATAAATCGAAGGACCTCATGGCGTTTTTTACTATTGCGATAAGTAAGCACGCCACCCATTGAAAATGACAACCCATGCTTAATTAGTTCTGCAGCGATTTCAAGATTTCCTGAAAAAGAATGCACAATTCCACCCGCAGCGGGGACCCCAACTTGTTTGATGCATGCAAAAAGTTCATTGAATGCGCCCCGGCAATGCATAATGATTGGCAAATTGAGTTCCTTTGCAACAATCAACTGGTGAATAAAAAGGCGAAGTTGAATATCAATTGGGGGTGTAAGAATTTTTTTATCGAGGCCAATTTCGCCTATTGCAATTGCGCCTCTTGAGGTGTGAGCAACAAGGTCGTCGATCTTGGCAATGTGTTTTTCGTGAACATACCAGGGATGAATGCCAATGGCATATTCCACTGCATCGTATGAATCGGCAATGCAACGCGATTTTTCCCATTCTTCTGGGATTACCGAAGAAGTTACCAGTTTTATAATTCCCGCTTTTTGTGCATCGCGAATGATTTCGTCGAGCTTTCCATCGTACAATTCGCTTTCGAGATGGCAGTGCACGTCGACGAGTTGCATTCTATTCTCCGATAATCTTTACCAACACTCGTTTAGGCCTTTTGCCGTCGAATTCACCATAGAATATTTGCTCCCATGGACCGAAGTCGAGTTTTCCGTTGGTGATTGCCACAACGACTTCTCTTCCCATAATGGTCCGTTTTAGATGCGCATCGCCGTTGTCTTCTCCTGTTCGATTATGGCGGTAACGGCTTGTTGGTTCATGAGGAGCTAGCTGCTCGAGGAAATCGTCAAAATCTTGTAGGAGTCCTCTTTCGTCATCGTTAATAAAAACAGATGCAGTGATGTGCATCGCATTGACGAGACACAGTCCTTCTTTTACTCCACTTTTGCGCACGAGTTCCTCGATTTTGTCAGTGATGTTTATGTATTCTCTGCGGTTTTTTGTGGCAAATGTAAGGTATTCTGTGTACGATTTCATTTTTCATCCCATTATCATGTATTTATAAGTTTTAATTGTTCTTCTCTCGTTTTCTGTCAATCGAAATAGCACAAGTCCAATAGGTTTATCAAACAAAAAAATTTTTTAAAATTTTTCAAAAAACAGCGTATTAATAGATGAAAACAGCAATTTTGAGGAGGTTGTCGATGAAATGTTTTGTGATCACTACTTACATGATGCGTCGCGAAGTGTTGGAAGCGCTTAATAATGCTTCTTTGAAAACAGGGAAACGTTTCGAAACCCTTATCGTTCAGTGCATGCGAATGATGATGCGAGAGCATACAAGATATTTGCGCGATCTTCAGCAGATTGAATACCAGAAACGGAAAGATGAAAATAATGGATTACCAATTTTAAAATCTCGAGTAAAAGTGAAGATTAATATACGCGAGTATAATTATTTTCAGGATGTGAGGAAGTTTTTTAGTCGTTCTATTTCATTGAACATCGCGGTTGCCGTATTAACGTATTTAGAAAGTGTTCTAATGGAATTACTAGATGAAATTGATGATGCGAATAGTTATCCATTTCAAAACTATGCATTTATTGTAAAATGTATAAAAAATATTAATACATTTCAGATTTGGTGGGGCATTCCTCCCGATTTGGATGATTTATTTAAATAAGGAATTCAAAATTTCATCTTTAAATTTGGACATTCGGCCATAGTTTTCTAAGGTAATTTTGGAAGAAAATTTTTAGTTTTTTTTCGTTGTATGCAACGCGTGGTGTATTGAGAACGAAAGTTCTTCTATTTTGAAAGGTTTTTGTAAAAAGTCAGTGTATCCCATTGACTGTACCTCATTTATTTTTTCTTCCATGCTATAACCGCTTGCAAGTATTACTGGGATGTTATTTCGATATTTTTTAATTTGGTCCATTATTTCGACAGGGTTTGTGCCAGGCATAATCATATCCAATATTATGCAGTCAAGATGAATTGTCTTGGTTTGAATAAGGTAGATTGCTTCTTCCTTGGTTTGTGCTTTGTAGGTGCGATATCCTAATTTTTCTAGAATTTTTGCAGTAACATCGAGAACGTGAGGTTCGTCATCGACAACCAGAATTGTGCCTTCACCTGTTGTTATATCGAAATTGTGTGGTGCACTTTGTGGTGCGGTTGCCTCTGCAGCAGGTAAGTAGATTGTAAATGTTGAACCTTGGCCTACTTCGCTTTCAACCTCAATAAAACCTCGATGTTGTTTGATAATCGCATACGCGGAAGTAAGGCCAAGTCCAACTCCTTTGCCCATTTCTTTTGTGGTAAAAAAAGGGTCAAAAATTCTTTGGCGCACAGCATCATTCATTCCGATGCCCGTATCGCTGATTGAAATTTTTACGTATTTTCCTGGTCCGATTCCTGCAGGTGAGAAAAAATCTGAAATTTCTACATTGTCTGTTTCAATCGTGATTGTGCCACCTGATGGCATTGCTTGCCACGCATTTACTAAAATATTGAGAAGCACTTGGTCAATTTGTCCTTTATCAACTTTTACAGCCCATAGGTGATCGGAAAAATTTTTTTTAATAATAATTTCTTTATGTGTTCTTCCAAAGATGTGGATTGCATTGTTTATTATCTCATTTAGGTTTTCAATTTTTGGTTCGAATTTGCCTCCTTTTGCCAATCCTAACAGTTGCCGTGTTAATGCGGTAGCTTGTTGAACTAATTGTTGGATGTTTTCTGCCATTTCTCTCACGGGGTTATCTTTTGGCACATCGAGCAGCATAAGAGAAATGTTTCCTTGAATACCCATGAGAATATTGTTAAAATCGTGTGCGATACCACCTGCTAATGTGCCAATCGCTTTCATTTTCTCTGCGTGCAATAATTGCTGTTGGAGCGATTCTAATTCAGAAATATCTTTGATAACGGAGATGATCGCTTTCAGTGAATTATCATCGCTGTAGTGAAGTGCTGTCGTGAAATAGCATGGAATATTTCCTTTAACTGGATGTTGAAAACTAAACCGCAATGGAGGAATGCGCTCCCCGCGCAAAGCGCGCTGAAAATAACTCAATACTAATCCTACGTCTTTAGGATGTACAACTTGCTTTGCCAAAAGTTCTCCTTTTATCCCAATGATTTTTTCGCGCGAAAGCCCACATAGCTCTTCAAAACGCTTATTGATATCCCGTACTGTTCCATTTGCATTAAAGATGATAACGCCATCATCAATTGCTTCGTAAAGTGCTATTTTTTCATGGAGCGATTCCAAGAGTGCTTTTTGAGCTTCTTTTCGATCGGAGATATTGCGCGCAGTAACAATGATTAATAAAGATCCTTCTGGCGTAGGAAAAGTTCGTCCCCGTATCTCAACAGGTCTTGCCAACCCATCTGCGGTGAGATATTCAAATTCTTCTATTGGTAGCTTTTCCCCTTTTAATAGGCAATCAAAATATTCTTTTGCTCTTTGATGATATTTTGCAGGAATGAGGTCGAGAAAATGTAGGTTTTGGAATTGTTCAAACGTAATGCCCGATCTTTCCTCTATTATTTTGTTCACATACAGAAATCGACCTTGTTCGTTTAAAATAAAAATGCCATCGCTAATTCCATCTAAAATGTCTTCAATGTGTATTGGGAGATGGTGAAATATCTTATCCGAATCCATATATCTTTCCCATTGCATGTTGGTACTGTAGTTAATCGCCCTTAAGCAAGATTTCCAGCAGAATTTCTTCCACTTTGGTAAAAATTGCCGGTAATGACATTAATTCTTCTTCCGTAAAGTCAGAGAGCAAATAATCGGCAACTTTAATTGAAGGATTTTGCGGTCTTCCCACACCAATTCGGATGCGATGAAAATCTGGGCTCTCCAATGATTCAATCGTCGATCGTATGCCATTTTGCCCCTTATGGCCACCACCGAATTTGTAATGCACATTCCCAAAGGGTATCTCAATATCATCGTGAATGACGGTGAGTTCTGCGGGCATGGCATCGTAATATTCCAGCGCGGCTTTGATTGCAATACCGCTTTGGTTCATATAGGTTTGCGGGAAAAGAAAAAGGACTTTTTGGTTGGAAATAAAACCGCTTCCACATAGTGCGGAAAATCTTTTTTCTGTAATATGAATTTGGTATTTATGCGCGAGATATTCCCCTGCCAAAAATCCTGCATTGTGCCGGTTGCGGGCGTATTTTTTTCCAGGATTTCCGAGGCAGGCTATTATTCTCATTTTTATAAAATCAAACTGTTTTAATCTTTTGAATTGCGTCTTCGTGCGTTGGGTAAATGGTCAAATGAGAAATTATTCCGGTATGGGAAAAAAGTTTTTCCATATCATTTTTCAACCCGCAAATGATAAAAAGAAGCCCTTTTTGTCTAAGGGTATTGTTAAAGGAAAGCAACGCGCTTAATCCAGAGCTCATGATGAACGAAAGATTGGATAAATCGAGGATAATATGTTTTTGTTTTTTTTCTATTTCGCAAAGAAACCTTTCAAAGTCGTGTAGCGTTTCATTGGTAATAGAACCTTCCAATATTCCCGTGATGTAAGTATCATGTTCAAATGAAGATGTTTTCATAGCAATTTAATTATAAGAATTCCTATGAAATTATTTGAAATATGGAATGTCATTTATAAATGTCAACTTAATTTTCGTTTTATAGTTTAAGTAATTCGATTGACAAGAAGTACACCCAATTTAGCGTTGCAGTGACTCGATTTTTTATGAAAGCAGCAAGAATAGTATCGCCAAGAAAGTTTGAAATCTTTGACGAGAAAATCAGCGATTTACCAGAAGGCATGGTAATGGTAAAGCTTACGCATGCCGCGCTTTGTGGATCTGATTATCCGTATTTTTATAATGAATTCCCTTCGCCGTCTTATCCGTTACCAGCGGGATATCCCGGCCATGAGTGCTGTGGGGTTGTGTTAAAATCTAAAAGTCCATTTTTTGATGAAGGGGACCGAGTGATGTATTATCCACCCCATTTGGATGGCTATAAGGAATGCCATATTGCCGAACCATTGCGATTGCAAAAGCTTCCCGATTGCGAGGTGCCGATTAAAACGCTATTGCTCACTCAGGTGGTTGGTTGTGTGTCTCATGCAGTGTTTCGCATTGACCGTCCATATAAAAAATCAGTTGTGATTGTGGGACAAGGTCCAATTGGTCTAATCTTTACTGCACTTATGAAACGCCATGGCGCTTCACAAGTAATTGCCCTTGATTTGCTCGATTATCGACTTGAAATTGCAAAGAAAATGGGAGCCGATTTTGTGATTAATCCCGCAAGGGAGGATGCACATGAAAAAGTTAAAGCGCTTACCGAAGGCCTGATGGCAGATATCGTTATCGATGCGTATGGGCAAAAATCCGAAGTAATTAACATGTGCTTTGAACTTGCACGTCACAATGGTCAGGTCGCATTTTTTGGCATTTGCCTTGAGGAAAAACCTCGATTGGATTTTAATACATTTTTTCGAAAGGAATTGCGCATGATTGCCTCTGTTGGTCCCGAATTGAAAATTGACTATCCGTATGCATTGCAGATGATCGTTTCGGGAGCTATCGATGTGTCGCCTCTTGTAAGCCATACAATGCCTTTTGAAAAGATTCAGGAAGCATTTGAGTTGGCAATTTCCAGAAAAGAGAATGTGGTGAAAGTAGTGCTTGAATTTTGAAAAATTTTTGGAGAAAAGTATGCCTCGACCAAAATTTTATGGATATTTCGCTACAATCGTTTCTATTACACTTTGGCTCGTTTTTATATACTATTCGTTCTACCTTCCCATTCGCGACGGTTTTTTGAATGAAAAAATTATTTCTTCTGCATATTATGCCCTTTCCGTTCCCGTTGCCGTATTGGTGTTGGTAATATGCGGCACTGGTTTTTGGATTGGGTGGACAATATTAACAATTAAGGTGGCACCTCCAATGCCTGAAATCGTTGAAAAAAAAGATTACGCAAAATTCAAAGCATTTGTTCTCTGCGCAACGACGCTTGCGCTTATGATTCTTTTTGCATACGGCGTGTATGTACAAAGCTACTGGGCGCTGGCAATTCCTGCTGCCGCGTTTACCTTTGTGATTTTGGGAATGATTTTTTGGGTTGGTATTGCGATCATCACTACCCGAAGAACTTTGCCAGAGGAAAAAAAATAATTTCATGCGTGCGCTTTTTCTCTGTTATCGCGGAAATCCGTTTTGTGGAGGGCAGGGAATTTACTTGTATTATCTCACCAGGGAGCTTGCAAAACTTGGTGTTGAGATTGATGTCATCGTTGGCCCCCCATACCCTGAGC
>JAOAAF010000098.1 GCA_026419015.1 Spirochaetota bacterium | reverse complement strand
GGTTGCATCTCCGGTTTCTAATACAGTCATGTTTGGCAGCGCGCGCATGGCTGCGAGGTCTTCAATTGCTTGATGGGTTGCACCACCAGGAGTTGTAATGCCGGGAAGGAACCCAAACATTTTTACCGGAAGGTTAGGATAAGCAACTGACATTGCAATTTGATCAAATGCACGGCGGTAAATGAAAACAGCAAAGGTGTGAACTAACGGTATAAACCCTTCGCGTGCCAATCCACCAGCAAACGAGAGCATATTCTGTTCCGCAATGCCCATCGAAAGAAAGCGATCGGGGTACATCTCACGAAAAAGATCAATTTCGGTAGAACTCGTTAAATCTGCAGAAAGAACCACAGCATTTGGATGATGCTGTGCCCATTGGATGAGGTTTTTTGCATGAACTCGGCTTTCAATTTTCATATATTACGTTCGGATGTTATTCCCTAATGTTGAAAGAAATTTTGCAAACTCATTGCGCTCATTCTCCGATGTAAAGCGAATGTAATGAAATTTCGGGGCACGTGCGCGTAAAAAATCCATCCCTCTGCATGGGTCGGTATCACATAGCACGATTGTTGGCTTCTCCTTGATTGATAAGTTGCTGCATTCGATGAGTTTTTCAATATCGTGCCCGTTTATGCGAACCACATGTGCTCCGAATGCTTCTAAACGTTTATGAAGCGGTTCTATGTTCATTACCGTTTCTACTTTCCCGTCGCATTGGTAACCATTGATGTCAACATAGATGAGGATGTTATCGAGTTTGTAAAACGACATTGTCTGTATTGCTTCCCATGTTTGACCGATTTGAAATTCTCCATCCGACATAAATAGCACATTTCTTCCTGTTTCGGCTTTGCGCTTTCGTGCCCACGCGATGCCTGCAACCTGGCTAATTCCTTGACCGAGGGAACCTGTCATAATTTCCATTCCCGGGGAATGTTCCGCGCCGATCATTTCGAGGATGCTTCCGTCGCGATTAAACTCATCGAGAGCGTTTTTATCCATTCTCCCCGCTTCGATCAGCGCGGCGTACATTACCAACGAATATTGGGATGGCGACAGATAGAAGCGATCGAGATGAGGTAATTTTTCTCCATGAAAAGCAATTCCTGTTCGATAATGGAAATTTGCATTTCCAGGAACACCAGGGAATTTCCATGGCATAATCGGTTTTTCTACTGGTGCAAGGCGAAGAATTGTTGAATACAGCGTGGCAAATATTTCGGCCGAAGAGCATGCCTGGCACAAATACCCCCCATTGTTTTTAATTGTATGCGCAAGTACGCGCATGCGTATCCCATCTGCCATTTGGGAAATTCGAGTTATGTCAACGGGTATCATATGAATTTCGGTCTACATGTTGATGCGACACATTATGTAGTGTGCAGTATTAAATCAAGTGAAAATCTTAATAACAATTGATAATCGGGAAAAAACAGTTGATAAAACGTTTTGGCGATGGCAAATAGTGTTTCAAAAATTATGCAAAGAGGAACAATGCCGGAAGTAAAAAAAATAGCTGTTGGTGATGTCGAAATTGAATATTTAGACTATCCCTCATCGGGCGATGCTCTCGTGATGCTCCATGCAACGGGTTTTTTGCCATGGTTATGGCACCCCATTGCTCGTGAACTTCACAAAGAATATCGAATAGTAGCACCCTACTTTTGCGATCATCGCCATGCAGAACCGGAGGAAGGACTGGAATGGATGCGCATTGCACAGGATTTGTATGAGTTTTGTACAGCTCTTCGCCTTACAAATCCATTTTGTGTGGGACATTCTATGGGTGCAACTGTAATAACACTTGCGGAAGCGGTATATGGGCCATTTGCACGCAAAATGATGCTCATTGAACCAATTTTTTTGCCAGAAAACCTATACGGCATTGATATTGCAGTAGAACAACATCCGCTTGCTGCAAAAGCTATTAAGCGACGTAATTTTTGGGAAAATCGCCAAGAAGCACGAAAATATCTGCGATCGAAGAAATTATTTGAAAAATGGACAGATGAAATGTTAGATTTGTATATTGAGTATGGAATGATCGAAGGTAAAAACGGTGGGCTCATGCTAGCGTGCCATCCTCGACGAGAAGCGGCATTGTTTATGGGTGGCATCAAATATAATCCATGGCCGCTTTTGCCAAAAGTAAAATGTCCTGTGTTAGTGTTGGAAGGAGAGGATAGTGAAAATCGTCCTTTTATTGATCTTAAAAAGGCTGCCTCGTTGTTTGCTCACGGTGAACATAAACTCATACCCAATGCAGGGCATTTAATTCCAATGGAAAAACCAGAGGAAATTATAGAAATTATCAAAGAATATGCGAAATAACAATAAAAGAAAATCGGATGGAGAATTGTTTATGGAAAAAGCATGAATGGAGAATCTTTTTGAGCCGATATTTGAAATGAGGATGGACGAATATGCTTTCGGAAAATGAAATTAGGGTCTTGTTTCGTGAAATAGAAAATGCAGTATTTGTGGCATTAATATATGATTTCATGGACAAGGAAAAAATCGATAATGCGATGAGCGCAATCGATCTTCTTTTGAAAGATGAAAATTCATTGGGAATTTGTGAAAAATATTTCTCATCATCGGGCGAAGAAAATGTGCTGTATTTTATTTCGAATATCCTTTATAATTTAAAAACCAAAACCCAACTTGTAATTACACCTGAAGTTCTCAAATGGTTAGGCAGCGTGTGGAAAAACTTTATAAATCGAAACAAGGTTTATCAAGAACAGTTCGGTTTTTTTAAGGATCAGAAAGCGAGATTCGAAAAGTATTTCGGTACTGCAGGTTTAGTACATAAAATTGAAAACGTTCATATGGTTACTCAGGATTTTTTGGTGGAATCAAACGAAGAGGATACTCCGCTTCGAAAACTAGAGCGATTTTATAAAACGTTCAGTGAAATCATGGGATGGATGAAACCCACATATTATTTCATGCTCGATTATTATTACGAGTGGCAGTCGCGGAGCATTGAGAGCGTCGATGAAAGAATACAAAAACGGCTTTCATCATTAAAGAACTTTGGCTATGAGGGATACACTTATGGAGCAATTGCAAATGCGGTGTGCCAGTCGCTTGCAATACTTGAGGCGGTCTACTTGATTTTAAAAAAGAAAAAGACGTCTAGACAGATTTTCAGCATCGATGGGAAAACACGCCTTCTTTCGATCTCAGAAATTTACGATATCTACCGCGATAAGCTTTTAGAAGCGCAAAATGAACTATCTCGTTTGAAATAGTTACGATACGAAATATAACGTTTTTCGTGATTTTCGATTACAATTTTGCCAGCCATAAATAAAAAATACTTGTCAACGATTGAATATAATATTTAATATATTATATTTGTCATGTAAGTTTACGTTTTTGTATGCATGTAAATAGAATGGGTAATGGTGTGGTAAAAATGATTAGCTCAATGATCGCACAAAAAACATCACAACTATCGCAGAAATTAGATGCGGGCGAACCAGTTGTCTTGAGCTTTTTTTATCACAATAAATTCAATGTGCAATTTTTAAATTCGTTTATTACAAAAGTATTATCTCGCAACAACATGCTTTACCTTAGAGATTCAATACTTACCGTACTTAAGGAACTCATTGTAAATGCTGTCAAAGCGAACTCGAAAAGGCTTTTCTTTTCTTCGCAAAATCTCGACATCACATCGCCAGAAGAATATTTGCATGGAATGAAACTATTTAAAACATTCATAGTTGATAAAAAATCGCAAATTGAAGAAGATTTAAAAGATGCCAACTTACGCGTGAGAGTACATTTTAAAAAATACGATGGCGAATTGCACGTTATTGTACGCAATGATTGTTCTATGCTTCCTGAAGAAATGCAACGCGTCCAAGACAGAATTGAAAAAGCAAAACAGTATAATGACTTTTCTGAAGTCTATGAAGATATGTGCGATGACAGCGAAGGTGAGGGATTGGGGCTTTTGCTTACTATTTTATTTTTAAAAAATTCTGGCATAAATCCGAATTCTCTTAAAATAGAATCAAAAGATAATTCTACGCAAGCTTCTTTTGTTATTCCGAAAGAAATTAAACCACACATTCAGCAAACACGAATAAAGAATAAAATTTTAGAGGAGGTAAGCGATCTTCCTTCATTTCCCGAGAACGTTATTGAACTAATACGCATGTGCAAGCGCAATGATGTGTCAATAAAGGATATTGGGCAACGCATTATGCTCGATCCCGCACTTTCGGCGTCGGTGCTCAAACTTGCAAATTCTGCAGGATTCATCACTCGCAAGAGAATCGATAATATATTCGAAGCGATAAATATTATTGGGTTAAAAAATTTAAATATCATATTAATTGCATCAAGTGCACGGAATATTCTGTCCGAGAGATATTCTGAGTTTAAAGAGATGTGGAATCACAGCAATCGAGTTGCATTTTATTCCCGTGCGGTGGCAATTCAGAAGGGTTTTAGTAAAATTGCTGATCCTGCGTTTTTGGCAGGACTTTTGCATGATCTCGGTAAAATCATTCTCCTTTCCGTTACTGCTCGTTTGGTTGAGTGGATTGCGGATATCACGAAAAACCGCGACATGCGAACTTCTACAATCATAGAAGAAATTTCCATTGGCATAAGCCATGCATCAATTGGAGCGGCAATAGCGGAAAAATGGAATCTTCCACACTATATCGTAGAAACAATTAAACACCATCATTCGCCGCTTTGTTGTGATCATTCTTTTATGGACATTGTGGGTATTGTGTATCTTGCAAATCTCTTTGCAGGCATTGAAACGGGAAAATACGAATATCCGTATATCGAAGATGATATACTCGAACTGTTGGCACTTCAAGGCGAAGGATCAGCAGAATCATTTCATAAAAACATTCGTCGTATGTACGAAGAACATATGGCAATCGCAACCAATGCATCGTAGACTTTAGCTCTTCTTCAGAAGCTTCCCATATAATGCTTGACGTTGAATACAATAAATGTATTTTCGTGAGTAAGCAATAATTGAAATTTAAAAATTTGTGAGGTATATTTTTATTACGCATGTCGCGAATGAATACTTATGGAAAAAATTGTATATACACTTGTAATAAATAGAGGGAGGGATGAGGGTTTTGAGGTACATGAATTTTCGAAGGAAGAATTTATTCGTCATTCTTCCCACCTGCTGACGAAACCGAAGCGAATATTTTGTGGTCTTGGGGATTTTCTAGAAATTGGTGATTATAATAATCTTTTAGATTCTATTTTTTTTGAAAAGGAGGCAGTGAAATTTGAAGTTGTACTCGATCGCGTAAATAGAAAAGTAAGCGAAAGTGGCACAATTCCCTCCTCCTTTTTAAAACTTGCAGTGTATTACCCCGATTTTCTCTTAAAAGGCATTCCGACCACATGTGCATCGACGATTGGGAGAAAATCGCGACTTACTCCTGGAGCTCGTAATCTCATAAAATATTTACAGGATTATCCGATATTGGTACTTTCTGCAATGCCCTACGAAATTGCTATTGAATTTGTTCGCAGAGTTGGACTTAGCGATGAGAATCTCATTTCAACGGTATATCGAGTGGAAAAAGATGCTCATGGGAGAAGCTTTTATGCAGGTGGAATTGAGCGTTTTATCTCAGGCGATAGAAAAAGTTTGGAAATTGAAAAACGCTTAGCTTCCGAAGAATTAAAAGAAACCGATGTCGTATATATGGGGAGGGGTGAAGCTGGCGTAAAAACGTTTCATACTGTAAATTCTGTTGCATTCAATCCATCAGATTCGATTATTCCCGTTTCAAAAATTACCGTATATGGTTCTTCACTCGAATCGCTTTTGGTTTTGTTTAATTTTGATGGTGAATTGGATAGATATTTGCTCTCCAACAAATATGAAGAGTTTTTGCCTTCCCTAATAGTATTTTCTGAAAAGAGAAATAAATCCCCCAAATTGGTGGACCTTGAAAGAGAGCATCGCCAGCTTCAAAATAATATAATTGGTCAACGGATTGAATATGAGGGTGAGAGCTATAACTCGGTAGAGAGGGATATTGAGGTGGAATTTGGTGCATCGGCTTTTGATATAAAAAAAATTCGCGAAGAAATTAGCAAAAGAATGGAACACTATCAGCAAAATTTGGAAGAATTCGCAAATAAAATATATGTGATGGCACGAGAGCGCTATTTAGCAATGTGTTAAACATCTTTTTACATAAAAGGCTACAGTAAATCGACATTTGTGTGAAAATTTGTTTCAATAAAATATTGCACACTTACTTCCGATATAGTATATATGAACATGTCTTCTCCGAAAAAAATACTTTTCGAATATATTAATCCTGAGAAGAGGGAAGTTCCCTACGAAAAAGACGATTTCGTTTCTGCGCTGCTTCGCCGCATAAAAAATGAATGCGTACGGCGTGTCTTTCTCATAACACCGAAAGTTCAGAATCCATATGAGTATTTGCGATTCGTTCATTTTCTTGAAAAAGAGGAAATTTATGTTAGAAGCGTATATCTGAATGAGCTATCGAGACACATATTTCCATACATCGATAAGATTGCGCATGAGATAATCAAGGAACTTACCCAACGCAATTGCATGCTCCTTTCTTATGGTTCACCATTTTTGGCTATCCTTGTGGGCGCCGTATTTATTTTACTTGGTGCTGATGTCGAAAACGCTGTTAAGCGCCTTGAAGCAATACATGGAGTGGGGCAAATTGATTCTCAAGTTCGCCATTTCCTTTTGGAATATGCACGATATAACGGATTAGAAGAGCGGGATTTCTATTCATCTTACATTGAAATGACATCGAAGACACCTGAGTTTTTTACCACAAAAAAAATGCATCGCAATGAGGAAATGCAAAATGCGCAATCGGCCTTTTTTGCCATGCCACATCAAAAAGCCCACGTTGAATCGTTGAAAAAAACTCAGGAAGAGAAATCACCCTTGGCTGATTCGCGAAAAATCATCAGAAAAACGCCATTTTACACATCATTGCGATTTAAGCTTATTTCGGTCATTTCCACCGTAATTGTGATTTCGATTTCCGGAATGATTTTTCTTGCGACATATTATTTTAAAGGCGACAATCGAATTCGAATCCAACAAAGCAACCTCGACATTGCAAAGATTATGGCACTGAAAGTGCGATCGGATTTCCTCTCTGCAATTGAAACGTCGAAAGCGATCACAAACGAAATGTTACATGGAAAAGGGAAAACTTTCGATGCGGTTGGCTTGCTTGAAAAAAGCATGTTATTTCACGGAATTGCTCATAAAGAACAGAAATCAGAAAATCTTGTGTTTGAAAAATATATGTATAACAAAGAGGTGTTGGAGGAGTTGCAGATTGATAAAACGGCATTGGAAACTGTAACTGCTTCGCATGGAAAAAATTTTCTCCGCGCGTTCAATAGTGATGTTGTGGTGGAAAATGCGTCTGTAGCTCTACGGGTTCCAGTGATGGGTATGGCATATCCCATTCGCATTAAGGGATATACGGAAATCAATTCGATTGCAGTAAATTACATTCGGCTGGATAAAATTCAGCTTGCCTTTAAAGGAGAAGATAGAATCGGATATGTATTTATGGTAAACGAACGTGGAGATGTAATTGCCCATCAAGAAGGGGAAGAAGTCCTTTCAGGAAAAAATTATATTTCTTTGCCCATTGTAAAAGAAATGTTAAAAAGCCCACAAACGAATGGTCAAATTCGCTATAAAGATGAAAGCGGTAAATTCTTTTTGGGATCATTTTGGAAGATTGGAATTGGTGGATGCGGAATTATTGCTACGGTAGAGGAAGATGTCGCATTGCAACAAGTATATGACATGCAACGGCGCAATTTTTATCTTATGATGATTGTGCTTACGATTGTAATTATGATTGTCTTTTTCTTTGGAACCCGCATTACAGAACCAATTATTCGATTGGTGGAAGCAACAAAGCGAATTAAAGAAGGACAATATCGTCTTAATATCCAGGCAGAGGGAAGGGATGAAATCGCTGAACTTACGCAGTCGTTTGTTGAAATGGGCATTGGCTTAGAGGAACGTGAAAAAATGAAAGAGGCGTTTGGCAAATTTGTGAATAAGGAAGTAGCTGAGAAAGCTTTGCGAGGCGAACTGCGTCTGGGAGGTGAACGCAAAAATGCTGCTGTATTTTTTTCAGATATTCGCTCTTTTACTGCGATTTCGGAGAAAATGGAACCTGAAGAAGTTGTAGAATTTTTAAACGAGTACATGACACGAATGGTCAATTGTGTGAATAACACAAATGGGGTTGTGGATAAATTTATAGGCGATGCAATTATGGCAATTTGGGGTGCTCCTGTTTCTCATGGCAACGATACTGAAAATGCAATTAATGCTGCGCTCATGATGCGGCATGAACTTATGCTTTTCAACCAGGGAAGAGGTAGTGATAAAAAGCCGATTATTCGAATTGGTTGTGGCATCAACTATGGTCCCGTGCTTGCGGGACAAATTGGCTCGGAAGATAGAATGGAATATACAGTCATTGGCGATACGGTTAACCTTGCATCGAGAATAGAAGCGCTCAATAAACCATTTGGAACTGATATACTTATAAGTGAAGATGCATATCAGCAGGTCAAAGAGATTTTCAATGTGGTGCCAATGCAAAAAATAAAAGTGAAAGGGAAGTCCGCTCCACAGCAAATATACGCCGTGCTTGGGCGCAAATTAGATCCAAATGCTCCAAAGTCCTTGGAAGAGCTTCGCAACCTTCTTGGGATTGAATCCCATGAAGTACCGCGCGGTGGGGTTGAGGAAGAAGTCAAATATGAAATCCTTGAGCAGTAATGCGATTGTCTTTATTGTGGGAGCAATCATCATTGCGATTTTTTCTTTTTTGTTCTATCTCGATATAAACAAAAGGATAGCGATTGGCGAAGCGAAAATTATTGGTACGGTTACGTTTAAAAAACGTGTTGCTCAACGAAGGTATTCGCGACAAGTTGTATGGGAAGATTTAGAGACAACAGAACCAATTTATAACAACGATACAATTCGTACCGGTGACAAATCCGAAGCTGTGGTGAAAATTCATGATGGGACAGAATTTACGTTGAACGAAAATAGCATGGTGTTGCTTTCGTTTGGAGGAGAAGGATTAGACCTTGAGTTCACACAGGGTTCACTCACCGCAAAGCGAGATGAAATTTCCGGAAAACCATTTGGCAAAGTCCGAATAAAAAGTGGAGATGCATCAGTAGTATTTGAAAAAAGTACAGTAAATATTTCGAAAGAAAAAGGTGAAAGTTTAAAATTAGTAGTGGATAAGGGAACTGCGGTAGTCCAGACAGCATCTGGTGAAAAAATTGTTGGCGAGAATGATAAAGCGACTGTTCTTTTAAAAACTGCCTCGGTGTCAGTTGAAAAACAAAAGATCGTTTTACTCTCACCCCCTTCAGGAAGCATTTTAACCACAAAGGAAGCAAAAAATGCAATAACGTTTCGCTGGAAACACTTGCCTGATCAGGGTACTTACGTTATAGATATTGAACCAGTCGATGTGGGACAAGGTGGGAAAATTTCGAGAAAAACAGAAGAAGATACTATGGAAATACCCCTTTCGACGGGAAGTTACAAATGGAGAGTGCGGTATCGTTCCAAAGATGGTTCTCATGAAGAAACGAGCGAAATTAGAACGCTGATGATTTTACCGCATGATTCAATCATAACGATTTCACCTACTGAAAATTCAGTGTATTATTATAAAAACAAACCACCCTTAGTTCATTTTAAATGGGAACAACTACCTTCGTCAGCTCATTATGTGCTTTCAGTTTTTCGCGATCGAGAGCTTTCATCAAAATTTATGGAAATTCAAACAATTTCGCCAGCTGTTTTGCTCGATTCCTTACCGGAAGGACAATGGTTTTGGAAAGTTGACGCATTCAGTGGAATTTCGGGAGTAGGGTCGATAGGCTCCTCAGAAGTGAGGTCGTTACGCATCGTAAAGCGGACTGCGATTCCGCCACCAGAACTTCTGCTTCCGTTACCTGGAATGCGTTTTTGGCAAAAAGCGATTGCAAAAAAACCGATTCGCTTTTCATGGCGCAACGATCCCGAAATCATATCATCGGAGATCGTAATTTCCCAAGATGAAGAATTTAAAAAAATTTATCATCGCGAAACAAAAAAAACATCATCTTTTATTCTCGCAAAGGATATACAAAATGGGAATTATTATTGGAAGGTACGGGGCATGGTGGATGAAGCAACTTATACAGAATACTCACCGGTGTGGAATTTCCGCATCTCTGATGATGTTTTGCTAGAACTTCTCTCTCCTGCTGATCGACAGATTTTTGTTCCGATGGATGATGAGGAATCCATAAAAGTGCGGTTTTCATGGAAGAGAATAGATTTCGATGGGTTGTTTACTCTGCAAGTAGCTCGGGATAAAGATTTTAAGAAAATCGTTGTTCAAAAGACTGAAAAAAATTTTACGATTGAAGTACCTGAACTTCAGAGGGGGGAATATTACTGGCGGGTGGTACTCAATGAGGAAAGTGGTTCTGAATTAGTAAAAAGTCAACATCGTTCATTCGTAATAGAAGAGAGGCTTCGTGCACCTGTGGCTATATTTCCGCTTAATAATTCTACTGTCGATATGTCCGATAAAAAGAGCATTTCGTTTCGGTGGTTACCAGTTGTTGGTGCTGATTTGTACAATATAGAACTTTTTATGGTAAAAGATGGTCGCGAGTATCGAATTATAAATCGCAACACAAAAGTACCTACCTATGAAATGGAAGAACTTTTTCGTCTCGATGAAGCAAAATTCCTATGGACAGTACGTGCATACGATATCCATGAAGGGAAAATATTGCGCACAAGCCCTTTTACAAAAAATTATTTTAATATAGTTCTTTCAAAAAAAATGAAAAAACCAGTGATTCGTGTACCCAAAATAATATTTGCTGAATAAGGAATAATATGGGTGCAAAAAAAACACAGATATGCATCGTTGTGGCACTTAACTTTATATTTACGTTGAGAACATATTCTCATTCGCTAAAAGAACCTCCATGGATAGGGAGTGAAAATTTTGCAATCGAAAAACATGAAGAAACATTGAACATGCCGAAAACTATCTTCAATTTTGAATCCAACGCGCAAGAAGAAATAAGATTCAAAAACTTTTATTCCAAGAACTTTTCAGATGAGAATAAGGAAGATCGAAAAAAAGAATTTTCGTCGAACCAACACTCATCATTCTCAGCAAATCATAAGGAAATTACAATTGATTGGGAATCGGTAGATGGTGCCATTAAATATTTAGTTCAAATAAAAGACAGCAATGAAACGCTTATTGTTAATAAAGAAGTTAATGAAAACAGGATTAGTTTCCCCGCTCGCCCGGGTAAATACTATGCACGGGTTGGCGCATATAATATTTTTCAAAAAATTGGCACGTGGTCTGATTGGACAGAAATAACTGTCGCGACAAAACAGTCGAGTGAAATACACCCATCGTTCGAACAAAAACATCATGGTTATAATTTTTCTGTTGGATATGTATACAGCCAAATTATTTCTAGTTTACATGATATGTATGAATCCTCGAATATGGGATTCGTGATGCGCGGCAGCTACTGTGTGAATGAAATTTCTGCGCTTGCGGCAATTCCGATAATAAAAGACATTCAGATCGAAATGGAA
This sequence comes from Spirochaetota bacterium, assembly GCA_026419015.1. Taxonomy (GTDB): domain Bacteria; phylum Spirochaetota; class UBA4802; order UBA4802; family JAGODF01; genus DYLV01. The sequence continues at coordinate 748 of JAOAAF010000098.1, read as the reverse complement.
TTTAGTCGTCGTCGATTTGACGGAGCGGATGTGCAGCAAAAATTTGATAGCAGCCTCGAATTACAAATGATGTGCGTAAATGTAGCTTATGTTTCTAATTTTCAGATACCAGTCAATTATGCGCTGAGGATTAGCAGCGGAGTAGTTAGAACTGTGCAAAGCATTAAAATATTAAATCCGCTCGAAGTTTCGCAGTTTCCTCCCACATTAACAACTGTTGATCCTTGCTATCAAATATCGCTTTCTGTGGTAGTCAATCTTGGTTCGACATTCTTTCTCGATGCAGGCGCATCATTAGTATATGTCGATTATTTGTCGGAAAATATGAAGGCAGGTAGTTTGTTTTGCTTATTAGGGATTCATATGTGAAGTGTAAAAAGTTATTGATTTATTTTTCGCGCTCATAACATGTGTCACAGTCGCTAGGCTTGTTACGGAAACCATAACTTTCAGTGCAATGTTTTGGCAATTTGTGTAATAACTGTTGAGGAGGAAATATGCGTATAGGTGCATTTGCGGTTTTTGCGTGGGTGTTTGTTATTTGTATTGCGTGTGGTGGGAAATTCGACAACACTGTATGGGAATGCAAATACGATTACAAAGAATATCAAGATCGAATGACAGGTGTAAACGTTTTGGAATTTTTGCCCGGAAGAAAGTTAAAAGGTCCCTTTTCAAATCCAGCTCCCCTGCCACAGAGCGCCTTCCTGTATGATGATAGAATTGAAGATAACAAGATAATCTGTCC
>JAOAAF010000097.1 GCA_026419015.1 Spirochaetota bacterium | reverse complement strand
AGCTTATCCTTCATAAGTGTTTTTTGGATCAACAATCACTGTATTGGATATCCTCCTTATGAGGCTGCTTTTTTTTTCATTTTCTGTTGCACTTCATTATTGAATTTGCCTGGTTTTCTTACTGCAAAGATTCATTCTATCTTGACAGAATCGCGTGCGTCCTCAATGAAGGTATAAATTCGGTTGTGCCGCATTCGTGGCACTTCTGATGATATTTTCTCAGGTAGAGGTGTTATTATGAATATTCTCATTTTTGGGCCGAATGGCAGTGGAAAGGGCACCCAAGGTGCAGTGGTTCAGAAAAAATTCAATGTAGTGCATGTGGAATCGGGGGTGATTTTTCGAGAAAACATCAAAAAAGGGACAGAAATCGGCAAAAAGGCGAAAGAGTATATTGATCGTGGAGAACTTGTGCCCGATAGCATCACCATCCCCATGATCATCAACCGTTTGCAAGAAGATGATTGCAAAAATGGGTGGCTTTTAGATGGTTTTCCGCGGAATGTTGAACAGGCAAAAGCCCTCGACGAAGCACTCGAAAAAGCGGGGATGAAGCTGGATTACGTGATTGAAATCGTCCTCGATCGCGAGACAGCGAAAAACCGCATCATGGGAAGACGCCTTTGTGCGAACGATAATAATCACCCGAACAATATCTACATCGAGGCGATAAAACCAGTGGAAAAGGACGGAAAATTTGTTTGCCGCGTGTGCGGTGGTGAGCTTTCCACTCGATCAGATGATCAAGATGAGGCAGCAATAGGGAAACGGCATGATATTTATTATGATACAAAGACGGGAACACTTGCCGCAGTGAACTATTTCAAACAAATTGCCCCCAAAAAGGGGATTAAAATAATTGAACTCGATGGAAAGCCGAGCGTTAAAGATGTCACAGAAGAACTCATGAGAAAAATTGGATGAAAATTAATAATGAACAAGGCCGCGACACCCCTTTGAAGAAGGGGTGTCGGTTTTTGCGGGCAAAGAAATTACAATTATTTTTTTATGAAGAATTTGATAATTGGGAACCGAAAACTAAATGAGAATGTACAAATTGTGGGATGCTCATTTTTATAAAACATAACGCATTTTATACTGGAAATACTTATGCCACCGCGAATATTGCATTATACGAACAATGAGAAGATAATTAAATCGGGTACGCTGGAACAGCGGATGTACATTATTCTTGAAGGGAAAGTTTCAATTACCCTCAACGATGGCAATACATCGGTGAAAGTTGCAGAATTGGGAAAAGGGGATTTTTTTGGGGAAATCTCACTCTTTACCAACACGCCGCGAAGCGCTGATGTGATTGCAATGGGTGATGTAAAGCTTGCATATATCGATAAAGTTGAAGAATTAAAGGTATTTTTAATGAGAAACCCCGCATTCGCTGCGAAAATGGTTCAGATTCTCTGCAAACGGCTTGCCGAAACCGATAGGATTCTTCTCGGTAAAATTAGCGAATTAAACAGAATCAAGCTTATGCGAGATGTGTAAATTATTTTTGATGAAATTTATGGTAGTACATTGCTTTATCGGCGCGGGCAATTAATGTTTCAATATCGGCATTATCTTGGGAAGATAACGACGCACAACCCCACGAGAGGCTCAATTCAGTTTTAAGCAAACTCTGTGCATTTATTTCTTTAATCGCTTCGGTTAAACGGGTGCCAATTTTCTCTTCACAGCTACCTTTCGCATTAATCATCAATACGGCGAACTCATCGCCACCCCATCGGCAGATGATATCGGTTTTGCGGAAGGTTTTGCGCAAAACATTTGCAGCGAAAATGAGGGCCTTGTCGCCTTCTGGATGGCCAAATTGGTCGTTGATTTTTTTCATGTTATTGATGTCGATGAAGAAAAGCACTAAGTTCTCACCATTGCGTTTTGCCAACTGAATTTGCTGGTCCGCAAGTTTGCTAAAACCCCTGCGGTTGTAAAGGCCAGTAAGTTGATCGACCATTGAAAGTTCGCGCAGCGTGTTTTCATAGATTTTGCGCGCAGTAATGTCTTGAACTTGGACGAGGTATCCGTAATTTTCTTCTTGGCCATTGCGAAGTGGGGTAATGAGGACATCGAGGTATATTATTCCCGTTTTCGAAGTAGAATATAGCGCATGGGAACGCACGAGTCCAAAGTCAAAAGGAGCTTCGTATCGAACTGTTTCGCCATTTTTGAGCTTTTCTTTGTGCTCGTGAGAAACATTTGGATCCTCGAAAAGTTTGAATCCGCGCACGTGTTCCACAGAATCAACGCCAAAAATATCCAAACAAGCCTGGTTTGCATCGAGAAGTAAGCCGTTTTTATCGTAAACCTCGATGCCAATGGGAGATGCTTCGTAAATGAGGCGAAATTTCTCTTCGCTGGCACGAAGTGCTTTTTCGAGTTGATGGCGCTTAAGTGCTGCTTCCACGTTAATAATCAATTCGTGTTCGTTAATTGGCTTAGAAAGAAAACCATAGCAGTGGGAATTTTTTAAACGGTCCCGAATATTTTTATCTGTTGCGCCGGTGATAAAAAGCACTGGAATCTGGAGTTTACCGCGAAGCTCGCTTTCAAGTTCAATGCCATCGCAGGTATGATCGTAAAGCACAATGTCGACAATGGCAATGTCGGGCTTAATTGTGCAGGCAAGTTGCGTCGCATCGTGGCAATTGGTGGCAATCCCCACAATTGAATACCCCACATCTTGGAGGGGTTGCGCGAGTAGGCGCGCAACTATTGGATCGTCTTCAACGATAAGAATTTTTCCGAGACTCATAATAAAGGCTCAACTACAAATTGCGCTAAGAGTATTCAGTAATAATAATATCACATAATTTTGTTACAATAAATATTTTCATTAAATATGCAATGTTGTTGGCAATTCAATTTTTTTAAACGAGAAATTTTTTTAGTTCTTCATCGGTAATTTTTGTGTTCGGAATTGATAAAATCTTTGTAATTGGTCTGAGTTGGACAATAACGTTGTTGCCCTCGCGTAACGTGCCATAGCGCACAATCGAGGCAAGTATAAGCGTTTGATCTTCAAAAGACAACCTTCCCCGAACAAAAACGCATGGGCCATTAAAATCGGGTTTGAAAAAATAATCGGCGCAGTCTTGATATTTTAAAAGTTCCCGGTTTTCCCTTTCGTTTCGGGCAATTATGCATTTCGCAGAAGGATTTAATCGAAAGTGTCTCCCAATGGTTAACAAATAGACGTCGATCATTGAATAATCGGGACAAAAATCGAAAAGATCTTTTACCCGCTTGCTGATGTGAACATCGGTAAATAAACATCCTCCGGCAGGAGATTGAAATTCCAGGATACCGTATTTTTTTGCAAGTTCCATTTGGCGAAATCGTCCGCGCCCAGAGATGTCGAGCAATTTTTCGCGATCCACAATCCCGCTTTTTTCAATTTCGGTCGGCGGAAGTTTTTTCGCACAAAGCGGCCGTAGGATCCTGCCTTCCAAACCGCTTTCTTTTTCAATATGGCGCATCATGTGCTTCATTTGCGACATTGGCCGTTGTCCAATTACTTCCCCAGTCGCCACAAACGAAGCGTTTTCTTTTTGTAACGATTGTGCGGCGTAGCGAAGGAAGTATATTTTACAATCAATACATGGATTCATTTGTTTGCCGTATCCATGGGGAGGGTTTTCCACCAATGCCATATATTCTTTCCCAAGCCGTATGTATTTTAATTGTAATCCGATTTGTTGCGCAAGTTTTGATGGCACAAGGGATTCCAATTCAGCATCGGGTGCAATGAATGGCAACACGAAGTGATATCCAATAAGTTCAATGCCCTGTTCCAAAAGCACCTTTCCCGCAAGGAGACTATCGAGACCCCCAGAATAAAGAAGAATGCCTCTCTTGTTCACGCAATCTCCTCATGATGAATGAGTTGAATGATGACTTCCTCTCCGCTTTCGACAACTTCCTTTTCTGGCGGAAGGATAATGAGACAATTCGATTCATGCATCGAACGCAAGATTCCCGAGCCTTGGGGACCAGTGGTTTTTACAAATAATCTGCCATGTTCGATAGTAAAAATACCGCGAAGGAAATGCGTACGCCCTCTTTTTTTTGTAATTTTTTCTTTCAATATCGCACACATTTCCGGTTTTCGAATCTTTCGAGCCCCCATGAGTAACAGAATTGCTGGGCGGACAAACTGAATAAAAGATAAAAGCGAAGAAACGGGATTTCCAGGCAGTCCAAAGAAAAGTTTTTTCCCCGATTTTTTTTCCAAAACCCCAAAAATACAAGGCTTTCCCGGTTTCATTTTCACTGTTTCGAATACGATGCGCATACCAAGATCGCGCAGCACCTCAGGCACGAAATCGTATTGTCCCATCGATACGCCACCAGTAGTAATAATGATATCGCAGGTAATTGCTTTCTCGATAATCGCAGCTGTTTCTTCTTTGCAGTCGCGGGCAATTCCTAAATAAAGCGGCACGCCACCGTATTTGCTCACTTCGGCGTAAAGCGAATAGGCATTGCTGTTGCGGATATGACCTTCTGGGAGATATTGACCTGGCTCGACAAGCTCATCGCCGGTAGCAATTATGGCTACCCGTGCTTTGCGAAATACTTGTACTGTTGTTCTATTAAGCGATGCAAGGAGCCCTATTGCGGCTGCGTTGAGACGTTCGCCCTTTTGCAAAACTTTCATGCCTTTTGCGACGTCTTCTCCCGCTAATCGTATATTGTCCCCTTTGTTTGCAGGTGAATAAAAGAAAACTTTTCCATTCGTTTCGCTTGTCTCTTCTACTGGAATTACTACATCTGCTCCATGGGGTATCATTGCACCAGTCATTATTCGAACTGCCGAATTCGCAGTGAGTTCGCATCGTTGATCGCCCGCTTTTATTTCATGCAAGATTGGGAGCGATACGGGATTTTCTTTGCTTGCGAAACGCAAATATTCCGATTTAGTGGCAAAGCCATCCATTGCAGAATTGTCAAACGGTGGAATGTCCATCTCCGATACGATATCTTCTGCCAGGAAACGTCCGTCTGCGTCCCACAATGACACCGATTCTGTACTCAGTTGGAATGTTTCAGTGCAAATAAGCGAAAGCGCTTCATTCGGCGAGAGAGTAGGTATGTTTTTTTTGGCAACCATCATGGTGACTTCGTTGTAAGGTAGTGGATGAGATTTCAAGAAATTTTTTTTTAAAAAAGCGTGGGTATTTACGCGAAAAAATCGGAAAGTTCGTCTCGTATTAAATTGTACATCTTTTGCAAAATTTTTTTTATCTTGTATTCGGAAGTGTTGAAGTCTTTTGCAATATGGGAAACACGGTGGTGCAAAAAGTGATATCGCCAAAGAATTTTTCGTTCCTTTTTCGGAAAACGGTTTATGATATCAAATAGCGTTGAAATTACCTCTCCTTCTATGTATATGTTTTCAACGTCGACTGTTGGATATAATTCATCATCGATTAATTCCAAGTCGTTGTGGACAATATTGTTCAATTCAAATGAATTGCGACGAAAATAATCGCGCACTAAATTAATTGCTGCGGTGATTAAATAAATTTCTGTATGCTCCTTCGATGGATCGATGTCCTTTTGGTTTTTGTATATTTTAAGAAATAAATCGTGGAGAAGTTCTTCAGAAATATGCGCATTGTGAATTTTTTTATCGATTATTCTAAACAATTTAGTACCATAACGGGTATAGCATTCCGCAACGCGATCGCGATAATCTTTTTTCTTCGGTGGACGCATCGAGTTGAACTCTTTTTTGGTAAGTGAATTTTTTAATGAATAGATTCTGAATTATTTTTTATTAATTCTGGTGTGAAAAGATCCACACGGTTTTCATCGTCTATTAATATTGATTCGAGTTGTTCGATTTCCAATCCCAAATCTTGTGCAGCATCAAAATAAAATTGGAGCACATTAAAAAATCGTCGCATTGCTTCATCTTTGCTTGTGCCATAGCAATTTACATCTAATTCTGGGCAATTCGCAATTATTTCTTTTTCCGTTGCAATAAATCTTACATGAATTTTCACGATATTTCCCTACTTGTTTTTATATTTTTATTATATTTAAAAAAACAAATTAATTATTTTTTGTACTAAAACATTATTTTATTCAAAACTATTTACTTGCTACGTTGTGTAATATTGTCGTATTTAAACGATCAAGAACTCTACCTTCATTATCGACAAGCGCAAAAAACGCCTTTATATTTACTTAGATTTTTTTAATTGCGAAAGAAAAATTTTTTATAAATAAGGAAATGAACAAATAAAAATTTTTAAAAAGGTGAACTAATTTGTTGACAAAAACAGCCATGTTGATTGTATGGTTCTTGAAATTCATGATTATCGTTTAGAATTTAATTTGTCAGGAAGAAAAGTTCAAAAAGTTATTTTTGCATATTCAACCGTCGGTATACAATTGGCTCTTTTTCTCGTTCTTTTTACATATGGCGGTTATAAGCTGGATGTAAGGTTAGGTACTTCCCCGCTATTTATTTTAGTGGGTGCAATGGTTGGCTTGGCAGCGGGCTTGTATAATTTATTGAAAGGTTTAAAGGAAATTGACAGGTATTTGAAAAAAACAGATTCGCCGAACGATAAAAGGCGGAAATGGTTATAAAGTGTATTGTCAATTTTATATGTGGAGTTGTATAAGCGATGTTACAGATTGTGCGGACTGTATTTGAAGCTATAATCGCAGCGCATGGCGAAGAAGAATCTGTCAGTGAAGTCGTCATGCATCATCTTACCGATCATCCCATCGTTGCTACTGAAAGCTCAAATGTGATTGTTAAGTTTATTCATCAATTAAACACCACTGTGTTTAGCGAAAAGCTTTTTGGTGTCTTCGATATGCGAATAACCCGTTGGGTTATTATGATGTGGCTTGCGGCTTTTCTATGTATGGTTGTGTTTATTCCTGTAGCGATTAAAATTAAACGAGCAAAGATGGGATCGAGTTCAAAATGGGTTAATCTGTGGGAAGCGATAATAAGCTTTGTGCATGATGAAATTGTTGAACCGAATTTTGAACACCATTACGCGAAGAAAGCGATGCCATGGTTTTGTACCGTGTTTTTTTTCATTCTTTTTTGTAATCTTTTAGGATTAGTGCCTGGGATGTCAACTGCAACAGGAAATTTGGCGGTGACAGCGGGGTTAGCGGTGTTTACTTTGGTGGGGATGATTGGAGTAGGAATAGTGAAACAAGGGCCATTATGGATCGTGACAGGAGTTGTTCCGCATGGTATCCCAATTGTTATTTTCCCGCTTCTATGGGTCATTGAAATTTTAGGATTGCTTATTAAGCCTTTTGCGTTAACCGTCCGTCTTTTTGCAAATATGACTGCAGGGCATATAGTAATAATTATTTTCATCTACCTTGTAATGATGTTTAAAAGCTATTGGGTAGGTATCGGTTCGGTGGCAGGTGCATTGCTAATAAATTTGCTTGAGCTATTGGTTGCGTTTATCCAAGCATATATTTTTACGGCGCTCTCGGCGATGTTTATCGGTTCATCGATGCATGCGCACTAACGAGTATGAAGGACTTATATGTTTTTATTATGAACGTGCACTAAATATGGATATATTGGGTGATTTTGAAAAGTCCATAATGTATTACATTCAAATTTAAATTTCAGGAGGAAAAAAGATGGATAGTTCAATGGGTATGGCGTTCCTCGGAGCTGGGTTTGGCGCTGGCCTTATCGTATTTGGCGCGGCACTTGGAATTGGAAGGCTTGCGACGGGAGCTCTTGAAGGAATGGCGCGTCAGCCTGAAGTGAGTGGCGATTTGCGAACTGCAATGATCATCGCTGCTGCGCTTATTGAAGGTTTCACTTTTTTTGCACTTGTGGTAACCTTTATGTTAGCAACGAAAGAGCCCACAGCAGTACAGGCTCCACCAGCAACACCCACAACCGCTCCTCATCAGGCCGCACCAGCTGGTCAATAGTTAAATTTGGTGGGTCGTAGGCTGGGTTGATTGTTTTTCCGAATTATTGAACATTTTTCTTTAAGGAAAAGAGCATGGAAGTGTTAAAAGAAGGTTTATTGAAGGTTGATCCGGGCTTGTTTTTGTGGACGGTTATCACGTTTATTGTTTTATTCTTAATCCTCTGGAAGGCTGCCTGGAAGCCGATTGTTGATGCTCTCGATGCCAGAGCAGAAAAGGTTCGCTCTGATATTGAGAATGCAGAAATGATGAGGATTGAGGCGGAAAAACAGCTCGCTCAGCACAAGGAAATGATGGAAAAGGCCAATTCGGAAGTTGCTTCGATTATCGCTGAGGGAAAGGCAGAAGCTGAACGTATCCGTAGTGCCATTATTGAGAAAGCGAATGCTGAGGCTCGTGAGATTAGTGAGAAAGCGAAGAAGGAAATCGAAATGGCAAAGGATAAAGCTCTTGCCGAAATCCAAACAGAAATCGTAACAATTTCAACTGAAATTGCGGCCAAAATTATTGCAAAAAATTTGAACCCTGAAGATCAGAAAAAACTAGTAGAAGATGCAATATCGAAAATAGGGACAGTTCAGTGATCCTGAACTGTCCCTATCATTACGTTGCTGTTTTTTAAAATTTGATTCAAGGACAGGTGAACGCTGTGGCAGTCAATGAAGTATCACGAGTATATGCGAAAGCATTGCTGGAAATCGGAAAGGAAAATAATATTCTTCCCAGAATTGAAGATGAATTAAATTTATTATGCGAACTTGTAAACGAGGATGCCGATTTCCGTTCGTTCTGTGAAACGCCGAATATTTCGGCGGAGGCAAAAAAGAATTTTGTCGAAAAAGTTTTTCGAAATACATTTTGCAATGAGATCGTAAATTTTCTCAAGGTACTGATAGATAATAATCGGCTAAATGAAATAAGGACAATCAATGAAGCTTTTCATTACATACTCGATGAAGAAAGCGGGAGAATGAGAGTAACTGTTACGGGAATTGATAAATTCGATGCGAAAGTTATTGAAAAGATCAAAGAAGTTCTTTCAAAAAAATTCAAAAAGGAAATTGTTATTGAAGAAAAAATTGATAAATCGATTTTGGGTGGAATCATTATTAGGATTGGAGATCTTATAATTGATGGTTCAATATTAAAAGATTTGAATAATATACGGAGAAATCTCTTATCAAGTAAGATTAGGAGAGAAATGGCGTATGAAGATTAAAACTGAAGAAATAAAATCGATAATCAAAAAAGAAATCACCGGCTACAAGTCTGAGCTCGATGTGAGCGAAGTAGGGACTGTGATTCAGGTTGGTGATGGGATTGCGCGCATTTATGGGTTAGAAAATGCGATGGCGGGCGAGATGCTTGAATTCCAAAATGGTGTGCAGGGTTTAGTGTTTAACCTGGAAGAAGATTCCATCGGGGCAGTTATTCTGGGCGATTATCTGGAAATTCAAGAGGGTTTTACCGTCAAAAGGCTGAATCGTGTTCTTGCAGTGCCTGTGGGTGACGAGCTATTAGGGCGAGTTGTTAATCCATTGGGTATTCCATTGGACAATAAAGGGCCAATTAATGCGACAAAGATGCGACCGGTTGAGTACAACGCTCCTGGCATTGCGGACAGACAACCGGTGAAAGAGCCATTACAGACGGGGATTAAGGCAATTGATGCAATGACGCCTATTGGTCGGGGTCAGCGCGAGCTTATCATTGGTGACCGAAAAACTGGAAAAACAGCAATTGCGGTGGATACGATTATCAATCAAAAAGGGAAGGATGTTATTTGCGTATACGTCGCAATAGGGCAAAAGGCGTCAACTGTCGCGGCAGTTGTGGAAAAGTTAGAACAATATGGTGCAATGGAATACACAATCGTCGTTGCCGCGAATGCTTCCGATCCCGCACCGCTACAATACATTGCGCCATATGCCGGATGTGCGATGGCAGAATATTATATGTATGAGAAAAAGCGACACACTCTTTGCGTATACGATGACCTTTCAAAACAGGCAAATGCATATCGACAGCTTTCACTTCTTCTTAGAAGACCACCGGGACGTGAGGCATATCCGGGCGATATTTTCTATTGCCATTCGCGACTGTTAGAGCGATCAGCAAAACTATCTGATGAATTGGGTGGTGGTTCATTAACCGCACTGCCTGTGATCGAAACACAAGAGGGCGAAGTTTCTGCGTACATTCCGACAAATGTTATTTCGATTACCGATGGTCAGATTTACTTGCAACCTGGTTTATTTGCATCAGGTGTTCGGCCTGCAATAGATGTGGGTATATCCGTTTCCCGCGTTGGTGGAAATGCGCAAATTAAAGCAATGAAAAAGTATGCAGGCTCGCTTCGACTTGATCTTGCCCAATTTAGGGAATTGGAAGCATTTGCACAGCTTGGAACGGAATTGGATCCTGCAACACAGGCGCAGCTTGAGCGGGGAAAAAGGCTTGTTGAAGTTCTCAAGCAAGGTCAATATGTTCCCATGCCGGTCTCAGAACAAGTTATGATTATTTTTGCGGGAACACAAGGGTATCTCGATAGAATTCCAGTTGAGAAGGTAAAAGATTTTGAAGAGAAATTTTTAAAACATCTCAATGAAAAGCATGCTGATTTGTTAGATGAAATAATGAAAACGGGCGAATTGAAGAGTGTCGAAAAGGCACAGAAGGTATGCGAAGAATTTGTGGAAAGCTATCGAGCGAAATTGCAGTGAGTTGTCGTAACTTATTGAAAAAACATTGCGAATAGGTAAATGCCGTGGCTACACAACGAGAAATTAAAAAACGCATTGCTTCAGTTGCGAGTACGAGAAAAATTACGAAAACCATGGAAATGGTTTCGACATCGAAAATGAAGAAAATGCAAGATCGGTTGTTAAAAACGCAACCGTATTTACGGAAGATTGAAAATATTATTTTGAATATCCGTGAATCTGCAGTTGAAGAGCTTTCGGGAACACTTTTCGATGAAAGGGCAAAACCACAACGCATACTTCTGTTTCTCATTGCTGGAAATCGGGGGCTTTGTGGTGGGTATAACGCGAATGTTATCGATTTTGCGTTACGGTTTAAACGCCGCTTGGAACTGGAAGAAGGTAAAGAGGTGCTGTTATATGTAATGGGAAAGAAAGCAATAAATTATTGCAAATTTAGCAAAATCGCGACGTTTAAAACGATCATCAATCCAGAGGACAAAATCTCTTTTGAAGAATCTGCTCAAATGGGAGAGGAACTGATAAATCTTTTCCAAAGCGGTGAAATCGATGAAGCGCATTTTGCATATACAAAGATAATTACATCTGCCACACAAAAGCCAGCTATTGAAAGAGTTCTTCCCGTTCGAATCGAAATTCCCGGCAGCGAGTTTGAATTGCGAAAATCAGAGTTCAAAGCAGATTACATTTTTGAGCCTACACCATATGAAGTGCTCAACATGCTCCTGCCGCTCTATGTGAAGGTAAAATTATTTACCTGCATTCTGGAATCGGGATTTTCTGAGCAGTTTGCACGAAGAGTGGCAATGAAAAATGCAACAGATGCAGCAACTGATATGGTGCGCGAGCTTACCATTCGATACAATAGAGCGCGACAGGCAAAGATCACAAAAGAAATTGCAGAAATCGTAGGAGGCGCATCGGCGCTTGAGTAATATAGTACCTTTTTGTTGTTATTTCTTAATTTCGGGGGTAGTATTGTTGTGAGAAAAAACTGCCTCAGGAAAGGTGAAATGAAGAACATGATGTAAGGGGTTATGGCATGAGCAAAAATATTGGGAAAGTCGTTCAAGTTATTGGTTCCACTCTAGATGCTGAATTTCCGGAAGGCCATCTTCCAGAAATTTATAATGCATTGCATCTTGAAACTGAAGTGATGGGACAAAAGATTACACTTGTATGCGAAGTACAGCAGCATCTTGGTGGGAATCGAGTACGAGCAGTTGCACTTGCGTCAACTGATGGTATCCGTAGAGGCACACCCGTGGTGGATACCGGAGCACCAATTTCAGTTCCTGTAGGGACGGAAACGCTTGGGCGTGTTTTTAATTTGCTGGGCGAAACGATTGATAAACTCGGTCCGGTTGAAGTAAAGGAAAGAAGGCCTATCCATCAACCTCCTCCCACATTTGATAAACTCGAACCAAAAGCTGAAATTTTTGAAACAGGAATTAAGGTTATCGACTTGTTGGCTCCATACATTAAAGGGGGAAAAACAGGGCTTTTTGGCGGTGCTGGTGTTGGGAAAACAGTGGTGATTATGGAACTTATCAATAACGTTGCCCAACAGCATGGGGGGTATTCTGTATTTGCAGGCGTGGGCGAACGCACCCGGGAAGGGAATGACCTATGGTTGGAGATGAAACAATCCGGTGTTATCAATAAAGCCTGCCTTGTATATGGTCAGATGAACGAGCCGCCAGGTGCGCGACTTCGCGTTGCACTTTCTGCGCTTACAATGTGCGAATACTTCAGAGATCTTTCTGGAAGGGATGTTCTTTTGTTTATCGATAATATTTTTAGATTTTCGCAGGCTGGTTCAGAAGTGTCAGCGCTTTTAGGCCGTATGCCTTCGGCAGTAGGATATCAACCGACGCTTGCTACCGAAATGGGGCAACTCCAAGAACGAATCACTTCGACGAAGCATGGTTCAATTACGTCCGTGCAAGCAATTTACGTT
>JAOAAF010000096.1 GCA_026419015.1 Spirochaetota bacterium | reverse complement strand
GACTTGCCCTTCGCGCTGCCGGTGCGGGGCTTTCAGTTCTCATCCTCCAATTTATGAAAGGCATGGCGTATAGCGAACTCGAAACGCTAACGCATATTGCCAACATCACAGTGAAACAATTAGGAAGCAGCGCGTTTTGCAAAATTGGCGACTCAAATTTCGAACACCATCGAGAACTTGCAAAAAAGGGATACCACCGCGCGCATATGGCCATCAGCGCTCATACTCACGATATCATTGTGCTCGATGAAATCGTCACCGCTGCACAGTTCAATCTGCTTACCACCCAAGAAATCCTTGCACTCATTGCAATAAAACATCCGAAAACCGAACTCGTGCTCACCGGCAGAGGCGCACCCCAAGAACTCATCGATGCGTGCGATTTAGTCACAGAAATGAAAGAGATTAAACACTACTTTCAAAAAGGGGTGACAGCGCGCAAAGGAATTGAATCGTAAAACAAATGCGTTTCTCCAACGAACAATTTGCACGCGATTACGAAATCCGCATGACCAAAGAAGGTTATCCAGGAAGTCTTGTCGATATTGTAGACCGAGAATTTCGCGGCTATTCGACGGTAATCGACATCGGAGCAGGGAGTGGTCACTTCGCAATTCCGCTTGCAATACGAGGTTACCGCATCATGGCAATAGAACCATCAGAGGCGATGGTAAAAATATTTCAAAAAAAATTGCACACGTGCGGATTCCAAAACACCATTTCCATCTCTCAGTGTCGTTGGGAAGATTGGACGCCTCCTGATTTTTTTTCTGCAACAAACGAAAAGTTCAAAACCGCAACGCTGTGCGCTTATTCGATATACGGCATTAAAAATCTTACATCGGCAATTACAAAAATGCTACAGCACTCATGGAAAGTTGTCATCTTAATGGGAAACGACGAGGCAAGCACCACTCTTTCAGGGGTGTTGCGGAAATCTCTCTCGCTTGTATCCTGTGCGCACGATATTATTCCACGACTCATCGCTTCGTTGGAAAATCTTACCCGCAACTATACGGTTCACGACATTACGATCACCAGAAGAACCACATTTACCGATCTCGATGCCGAAGCGGAATATTACCTTAGACATTTTCGACTTTCTCATCAATATAAATCGCACATTCAACATTTGCTCCTCCAGGCCTGCACGCAGGTACTGCGCGACGAAAAGAAGCCACACATTGCGTACGATAACCCTTCTTGTCATCCGAATGTGAAATGCTTCGAAGAAACCACAGACCGCAAAGGCTATTATTTTTTCGATAACATCTATCGGGACGTTATGGTGGTGATTGTGAATGAATAAAAGGCAAGTTATCTTTTGAAAAATATCGATTAGCCTCGATTGTCCCACCATTACCGAAAACCTAAGTGAGCAGCGCAAAAAAATCATCTTTTCTTGTGTGCAATCATTATGCGCTTTGCGATAATCGAAATACCTTTTTTATAACAAAGTTTGCTTCTTTAACAGACAATTCCTGACGCGAAAAATATACTTCGGAATACGCGCACCAAAAATTCGATAATTGAAAAGATTGCCACTTCTATTTTCTTAAATGGCTCACCCCATTGCTGCGGGCACAACAGCAATCTGCGCTCAATAGCTCATTTTATGGGAAATTCGATGACAAACGTTGCACCATTACTAGAAATAATGCGCACATCCCCTTTTATTTGTTTGGCAAGAAGGGATATTAGTTCCATACCAAATCCTTTCGACGCACCCGCTACTACTTCTGGTGGAAGTCCTCTCCCATTATCGGAAACGGAAAGCTCAATTGTATTCCCTTTTTCTAAGCCATCAACCGTTATTGCCCCCGACTTTCTTCCCACAAAGGCATATTTCATCGAATTAGTAACAAGTTCGTTTACGATGATCCCAAGCGGCATAAGGATTTTTGCAGACAAAATAACCTCTGGGACGCGAATGTGCGTTTTGACCATTTGCCCATTGGGAAACAGCGCAACAGTTTCACGCACTAAATCTTCAAGATAATCCGAAAGCGGCATTTTTTTGAAATACTTTTCTGTGTACAGTTTATCGTACAGCACTACCATGCTTTGGACACGCGTTTGGGCATCGCGGAGTGCAACCTTTGAAGACTCATCCTTTACCGTCTGCGCTTGAAGCGAAAGAAGTCCCACAATTGTCGAAAGATTATTCTTTACGCGATGATGCACTTCTCTCAGAAGCATCTCTTTTTCTTCCAAAAGCTTTTCGGCGCGTTCGCGATTAATCTCGGACATGTGCGATGCATACAATAGCTTTTCTTCTATCTTTTTTTGTTCGGTGATATCAACAATGGTGCCAATGATCCCACCTACAGAACCATCGCGCGCTGGAAATGCCGCCTTGTAAAACATAACAGTGCGCAAATCTCCATATAACGTTTCAACTTGTGTTTCATAGTGCCGTGCGCCATTGGCAGTTAAAATTTGATCATCGAATTCGCAGATAATCTCAGCAATACCTCGCTTCATGATCTCAAAATCAGTTCTGCCAACAATTTCCTCACAGCGCAAACCCCAAAAGTCCGCAAATGCGCGATTGCACCCTAAATATTGACCTTTCGTGTTTTTGTAAAAAATTGGATAAGGGATTGCCTCAATAAGATTTTGCAAAAATTCCAACTGTTCTTTGATTTTTCGTTCTAACATCTTTCTTTCGGTAATGTCATGCGAAAAAATCACAAGATGCTGCACCGCCCCGCTTTCATCGAGCACCGGATGAATGCTATTTTCGCACTCATACCCTTTATGGCAGTCGGTAAAACGAAGGGGAATTTTCGCGGTTATTGCTTTCAGTACCATCTGTTGCCAATACCCGCGCATGCCTTCGTCAAAAAAATCAAAGACGTTTTTCCCACGCAGTTCATCGACCGTACATCCTAATTTTGCTGCTCCGATTTCATTTGAACGCACAACTTTTCCATCTGGCGTAATCAAATACATCGCTTCATACGACGCGTCGATAATGGCGCGTATTTCGCGTTCGCGCGTGCGAAGTGAACTTTCTACTTGTTTCTGTGCGGTAATATCCTTTGCCACCTCGAGCCGTACTTTTCTTCCATCTGGCCACTGAATGATTCGATCGGTCAAAGAAAAGTATCTGTTGAGTTTTATGTTGTAAAATTCCCAGTAATATGGCTCATCGGGATTTCTTCGCAAAATGGGATTCGTACAAAAATCGCATGGCACGTCCAATCCCTGAAATTCCTTATAACATACCTTACCAACAACATCGCCAAGAATATGACGGAGTGTGCGATTCACATATAGAATCTCATAGGTATCCATGTCGCAGACATAAATGCTTTCGGGAATGCTGTCGAAAATTGAAAGTAATTGTTTTCGCTCAAAATCGATTGTCTTTTGGCGAAGCAGTATTTCTTCATGCGACTTATACAATTCTTGTTTTGATTCATCCACTGCACTGATCGCTTCCTTAATTCCGCACACAAAAGAATCCAATTCTTTTACCGCTGCAAAAAGTGCGGCATTTTTCTCCTCAAGTTCCTTCTTCACATCAAAAAGCTGAAGCGCCATTTTAATAGAAGCCACAAGCACTGCTTCGCCGCTATTTTTTACTACATATCCATACGAAGGAACGCTTTCGGTTTTCGATACAATTTCCTTATCCGTGTATGCAGAAAGAAACAAAATAGGAACATGCCTTTTTTCAAGAATTCTCTTCGCTGTCTCAATTCCATCTATCCCTTCCCCAAGATCGATGTCAATGAGAACAAGATCAATATGCGAATTGTTGGCACATACCTCAATTGCGTCTTCGCCAGAATATGTGCATATCACTCCGAAATTCGCATTGCGAAGGTGACAGGCTTGGCTTTCGGCAATAACACAATCGTCTTCCACCAAAAGGATTGTTCGTTGTGCCTCCATGTTTTTTTCCTCAAGTTTTTCGTTTTCATTCATTCGATCATCAGAAAAGATAGCTTGTGCCGTACATGGGCTTTTCTCAATTCCATCATTCCCACAAAGTTAAATCAAGGGAATTTTCCACCGCTATGGGAGCAATGCGTGGTTTTTTATGATTTAATCGCATCAGCAATAGTCACTTTGCCAATCCAAAAGAGACTCATTTTAATGAACAAATATACGCAGCGATTTGTTGTAAATTTTTCACTTCTTTGGCCGCATTAAGCTTTATCGCTTCGCGGGGCATACCGAATACCACGCTTGACCTTTCATCCTGTGCGATGGTATGTGCTCCGGCTTCCTTCATTTCGAGCAACCCCTGCGCGCCATCGCATCCCATCCCGGTGAGCAAAATGCCCACAGCTTTTTTCCCCGCATTCAGCGCCACAGACCGAAAAAGCACATCGACTGATGGCCTGTGGCGATTCACTGGCGGTCCATCGATAATTTCGACAAAGTATCCCTCACCATCGAATCGCAATATCATATGCCTGTTGCCTGGTGCAATAAGCGCCATCCCACGAACTACCTTATCGCCATGCTCAGCTTCTTTTATAAAAATTTTCGCCAATCCATTAAGCCGTTCGGCAAACGCTTTCGTAAATTTCTCGGGCATGTGTTGCACTATCGCAATGCCGGGAACATCCTCTGGCAAATTGGTAAGAATTTCTGTAATGGCCTCGGTACCACCGGTTGAAGCGCCAATTGCAATGACCAATTCGGAACCTTTGTGCAGTAGGACATTTTTTTTGGGCAAAACCGCATCCGCGTCAAATTTTTGAAAAGCTTCCCTTCCCCCTTGCACATTATTGGGCGTTCGCAATTTGCGGTTGATTTCCAATGCGCTTGCGGCGATAATCTTTTCGATAATCTCATTTGCAAATTCATCCCAGGCATCCGCATCATCGAGTTTAGGCTTGAGCACAAAATCCACCGCACCCAGTTCCAATGCGCGTATGGTTTCACGAGCTCCTGCCTCGGTGAAGGCACTCACCATCACCACGGGCATGGGATGAGCAATCATCAACTTTGACAAAAACGTAAGTCCATCCATGCGCGGCATTTGAATATCAAGCGTCAACACATCAGGATTAAACCGTTTGATTTTATCGACAGCAATGAACGGATCAATTGCGGTGGCAACTACTTCAATCTGCTTCGATTTTTGTAATGCCTCGGTGATGAGCTTTCGCGTAACTGCGGAATCGTCCACTACGAGCACTTTGATTTTTTTCATGAATCAACAAAACACCTCGCATGATATTGGTCTTCCCTTGCTGCTACCTCGTTATACGCATCATCGCGCACCGTTTTCTTTAAAAACACCTTCCCTGTTTTCACTTCCAGAAGAAGTTTTCTGGTATATTCACCTCCTACATCGCTTTTTACAATTGGGATATCCTCCATTTCAAGAAGAACTCTCGCAACGCGAATATTGTCATCGGGAATAGTGTTGCGATCAATGTTGGAATTCAAAATTCTCCCCCCACCAAACAGTTTTGCCTGCCAGCTCCTCCTTCGTGAACCCATCATCTCCATTTCCTTCATGAGATTATAGATCGCTGTGATACCGTAGCGGGCCATTCTATCTTTGAAAATATCGTGACGAGAAATCTTTCCCGGTAACATAAAATGATTCATTCCAGCAATCCCTCTCTCACAATCGATAAGGCATACCGATACGCACGAACCCAAAAGCGTGCCGATAATCTCATCCTCATTCGATACGTATAGTTCGCCCGGATATATAATCTTAATCGCTTTTCCCAATTGTAATGAATTTCGTATGTGCATCACACCACCTTCCGATATATGCTATTGGTAACGAGAGCAAACTTGCTCGTTAATCCTGTAAGAGTTTCCGAATGTCCAACAAAAAGAAACCCATCATTTTCGATGTACTCGTAAAATTTATCGAAAACCATGCGTTGCGTTTCCCTATCAAAATATATAATCACATTTCTGCAAAAAATCAGATCAAATTTCCCCTTCATGGGATATTTTTCATCGAGAAGATTGAGCTTTCTAAAATATACCATGTTCTTCACAATATCCTTAATTTTGAAAAGCCCTTCATTAGTTCCTTTCCCCTTTAAAAAATACTTTGTGGCAAGTTCACGCGGCACGTCGGCCACGGCATCGGCTGAATATATACCGCGCTTACCTTTCTCAATCACTTCCGTGTCGATGTCCGTTGCTAAAATTTTTACATCTGATACATCAATAGGTTGGAAATGCTCGCGAAGGATTATGGCAATCGAATACGGTTCCTCGCCAGTGGAACAGCCCGCACTCCAAATCCGAATGCGCCGCTTTTTTTTCTCGCACCACTGGGGAATAAGGTATTGTTTGATGAATTCAAAATGGCGCGCCTCTCTGAAAAAATCTGTTTTGTTTGTCGTGATGCAGTTTATGAGATTTTCAATCTCATTGTAATAATTGTGTTTTACGTAATCGCAATACTCTGTAAAGCTATTAATTTTAAGCTGACGCAGCCTCTTGGTAAGCCTCGCTTGGACTAATGCTTTTTTTAGTTCTGTAAGCCGAATACCGCTCTCGCGATACACAATGTTTCGAAAATATTCGAATTCTGTATCGCCAAGTGTCCACATGGTTAACGCTCTCTCATTCAAACAGCATTACCTTCCCTTGGAATTCTTTATTCCGAAAAGTTCTGTCGATGTATTCTTTTTCAAGTCTGATGAATTCCGATTCATTTTCATTGTGCCGCAGCACTTTTCGATACACATATCCCGTTTTTGGGAAAAAGTAAAGCTTCCGACGAAACTCGCCACCTAAATCGCTTCGCTCCACAGCAATTCTCTCTAAGGTAAAATATTCAAACATAAAGCGAATATTGCTGTCAATGGTGGCATTTTCCACATATGGTACTCCGGCAATATATCCTGCCCCAAAAATTTTCGCACGCAAAAAGCGGCGATCGCCACCCAACTTCACGAGTTCGCCAATAAGGTATTCCAAATTCAATATGCCGTGCTGAGCAATCGCATCAGAATAAATGCCCACTGTATTAACCGATCCGGGCACGATGAAATGTCCCATTCCGCCAATGCCGCGCACAATATCGAACAAGCACACCACAATGCACGATCCCGCAATTGTGGCAAGGACACAATCTTCGGCAGTGGCAAAATGATCCCCTGGATTCAAAATGTACAGGGGCTTACCAAATGTGCTGGCTTCCGTTCGAATCATCGCCTATCGAACAAATCTTGTTACAATCTTTACGAGTTCTTCTGGAGAAAACGGTTTTACCATCCATCCCGATGCGCCAGCCTGCTTTCCTTCTTCTATTTTGCTGTC
This sequence comes from Spirochaetota bacterium, assembly GCA_026419015.1. GTDB lineage: Bacteria > Spirochaetota > UBA4802 > UBA4802 > JAGODF01 > DYLV01. Next base: position 5,406 of record JAOAAF010000096.1, on the reverse strand, counting down.
GGAAGATTCAGTGGTCAGTATAATTATGGGCACAAACTTCTCAAACTTCCGAAATTCCTTTACAAATGTAATGCCATCCATCACAGGCATGTTCACATCGACAATGCACAGTGCAAGCGATTCACCCCTGTTTTTTAATTCATTGTATTTTTCAAGCGCATCTTTGCCATTTTCCGCATGCACGATGGTATGCCCCAACCCTTTTAGCGCAAACTCCACACTTGTTCGCACCGTAGGTGAATCATCAACGGTAAGGATATTTTTCATCACATGCCTCCCTTCTCAATCATTCAAAAAGAATTACTTTCCCTTGTCTTTGCTTCTTTTCGATAATAGATTTCATGTAGTCGTTTTCACGGCGTAAAAATTCCGAATAATCCTTTTTTGCATCGACTGCCATTCTGTGTATCCTCCCCGATGGACAATACAAAAGAATTTTTTGTGTATGCGCACTTATTGCTTCCTTAATCACTGGGATGCGTTCTGTGGAAAAATACAGTCTCAGAAAACGCACATTGTTTCGCACCATTTGCTCGCCACATGGATCATTCCCATTTTCTGGAAGCGACGCAAAAAACGTTGCCCTCAATTGTTTTCGATCGCCACCCAACTTCACGATATCGCCCATAATGTATTCCATATCGGTGATTCCCTGCTGCGCAATCTCGTCAACAGCAATCCCCTCAGTGCCAATTGCCCCGGGCAAAATGAAATGCCCCATAGCGGCAATTCTCTGTTTGACCTCAAAAAGGCACACCACAATGCACGCATTGGTAACGCTCACCAATACGCAATTCTCATTCTTGATAGCCAGATATTCCCCTGGAAAGAGTAAATAAAGATCTTTCCCAAAACGGTTTCTACTGCTTTTAATCATTTCGCTTCCTCAACATCTTGGTTCATTTTTTCTAAATCCGATGCGCTCAAAATCTTATCGATATCCAATATGATGACCAATTTATCGTCCACCTGCCCCATGCCACGAATATAGTCAGTTTCAATTTTGACAGCAAAATGTGGTGTTTCCTGAATTTCAGATTCCTCCATTTCTACAACGTCCGAGACAGAATCGACAATCATGCCAATCATCCTGTTTTTTACTTCCACGATGATGATAACTGTAAACATATCGTACTCTCGCTCGGGCATTCGAAAGCGCTTTCGCATATCGACAACTGGGACAACAGTGCCGCGTAGATTAATAACACCTTTCATAAAATCGGCGCTGTTTGGCACATACACGATCTGCGTCATGCCGATGATTTCCTGCACCTTCAAAACTTCAACGCCATAATATTCATTGCCAATCATAAAGGTAACATATTGTTTCACTGCACTTCTCTCATTCTCACGCATTGCTTCTTTTTTCTGCGTTGCGTTCATCGCAAAACCTCCTAACTACATTATCAGCGTGGCCGTATCATACCACAGAGCAGCAATTGCTCTTTAACTTTTGGATTTGCTCCTTTAATTTTTAAAATTCTTCTCCTTCGACGGCATTCGCGCGCGAATGCAATCAACACCTGATACACCGAAAGATCTGTTCGCTTTACGTTTGTAAAATCGACTATTACGTCTTCCCCATCGATTTCGATTGCCTCCGCAAGCTGTGCATGAAGTTTTCTAACGTTCGTTATCGAAATATCTTCCTTAAGAATTATCTGCGGCATACTAATCCCCCACCGATACAATCTCGCCTACCAGCCCATGCACATCGATGATGAGCGCAACAGTCCCATCGCCCATAATCGCAGCCCCAGAAAGCGCACGGCTTTTCGTAATAAAATGATCAAGGCTTTTGATTACAATCTGCTGTTGCCCCACAAGATCATCAACCATGATGCCTATTTTCGTTTTCCCCGATTCAACAACAACCACCAATGACTCCCATGGGTTGACACAATCTGCAGCAATATTAAAATGTTCATACAACCTCACCAGGGGAACATATTCATCGCGTACCAGAATTACCTCGCCCTTCCCCTCCACCGTTTTTAAAGTTTCCTTTTTCGGCTGCAGCGATTCGACAATCGACAACAGAGGAATGATGTATACGTTTTTCCCCACGCGCACAATCATTCCCTCAATAATTGCAAGCGTCAGCGGAAGTTTTATGCGAAATGTAGTGCCTTTGCCCGGTATTGAATATATTTCCACTGTTCCGCGCAAGGCCTCAATGTTGGTGCGCACCACATCCATTCCAACACCTCTGCCAGAAAGCTCGCCTACACTTGTAGCAGTTGAGAAACCAGGTAAAAAAATGATTTCTTGCAGTTGCCGGTCAGTTAATTCTTCATCGCCTTTAATGATGCCGCGCTCGATTGCCTTTCTGCGCACCGCTTCCTTATCGATCCCTCGCCCATCATCGATTATCTCTATAAAAACATTTCCCTCTTGATGATATGCGTTTAATACGATCGTCCCAACGCGGTTTTTCCCACATCGCTCGCGTTCGAGAGGGCTTTCAATACCATGATCGATCGCATTCCGAATCATATGCTTAAGCGGATCGTTTATCTGCTCAATGACGGTTTTATCGAGTTCTGTTTCACCGCCACGAATCTCAAGCTTAATCTCTTTGCCAACTTCAACTGCAACATCTCGCACAAATCGACGAAACTGCTCAAAGGTTGGGCCGATGGGAATCATGCGAATCGCCATAATCTGTTCTTGAAATTCGCGGGTGATTCTATCCATCCCATAAAGTGCATTCTTTAAACGATACCCATGTTCTTCTTCGAGTTCATCGGCAATGCGCGCAATTGATGATTGACTGATGACAATCTCCCCAAGAAGATTAAGCAAAGTATCCAGTTTTTTGGTCTCCACCCTCACAGTAGTTGCTTGGATTCTCGTTTGTATCTTCCTTTGATCGCCAAGGGCCTGCCGAACGGATTTCTCATCGGCAAACCCTTTTTCGATGATGATATCGCCTATTTTTTTATTTGTTTTGTGTTGAATTGCGAGCACTTCATCGAGTTCAGCTTCAGTGAGAATCCCACGGCGTACTAAAATCTCACCAATCTTGCGCTCCTTAAGCTCTATTTTCCCTCCTTCGAAAACTGCAAAATCATCGGTGACATCTTCAATGGAAATGACATTGTCATCTTTCACAAAAAGAAATACTTCTTCAATTTTTTTAGGGGGACAGTGCGCCTTTAATAGAATCGTCCATTCTAAATAACATTTTTCGGGGTCCATTTCCATAAAAGGAGGCAGCTTCTCAGAATGCACCCGCATGTTCTCAACGCTGCCAAGGGAAACTAAATCTTCAATAATCGCAAGCGGATCGATGCCATTTTCAAAAATATTTGAACGAAATGACAGATGAATTCGAAAATAACGGATTTCAGCTGACGGCACGGTATTTCTTCTCTCATCAGCAAGCTTGCTTTCACCCTCAGCACAAGAGATCTGATACGATTCGAGCTTTTCCAACAGCAGTTTTTGGCGATCAAAATCGGGAGATTCGTAAATCGCTTCTGCAATCCAGTCAGCGCTTTCAAGCAAAAGATCAACCAATGGTTTTGTTATCGGTATTTGCTTATTGCGCACTGCATCGAGCATGTTTTCAAGTTGGTGCGCAAATCCATACACATCCTCAAAACCTGAAATGCCCGCACTGCCTTTAATGGTGTGAACATATCGAAATATGCGATGCACCACGTCATCGTTGGGATTTTCTTCCAACTGTATAAGATCGGTCTCAAGATGGCGTAAAATCTCTTTGGCTTCTTCAAGAAACACGTCGCGAATAGTGTTTTCTGCCATTGCCTTTCACCGCTTGCCCATATTTAAAATTCTTCGAATCCGTCTTCCGCCATAATTGATTTCAAATCCTTTGCGTGTTCCTTTTTGCCTTTTGTAGGTTTTGTCGAAAGCTGCATCGCTTCTGATTTTGCCGCGCGCAAATGAAGTTCTTTATGTTTTTTCTCGCTCACATCTTTTTTTATTAAATCGCGAATTTTAAATCGCTCCATCATTGCCATAAGCTCTTGCGCCTGGCTCGCCATCTCTTCACTCGCAGAAGCCGTTTGTTCAACCAACGCCGCATTCTGTTGTGTCATCGTATCGAGTTCGGATATCGCAATGTTAATCTGATCCACTCCACGCCTTTGCTCCTCGCTCGCCGCCGCAATCTCAGAAATGAGCTGCGCAGTGGATCTCGCTGCTTCCACAATCTCAGCCAACGTTGCTCCGCTTCTGTTCACCAGCTCTGTACCCTTCGCGACTTTCTCCAATGAATCACGAATAAGCTCGCCAATCTCCTTGCTGGCCGCCGCTGTCCGCTGCGCTAAATTGCGCACCTCACCCGCCACAACTGCAAAGCCTCGGCCCTGTTCGCCCGCCCGCGCTGCTTCCACAGCTGCGTTTAGCGCAAGCAAATTCGTCTGAAACGCAATCTCGTTTATTACGCTAATAATTTCGCCAATCTTTTTGCTTGATGCGTTGATCTCATTGATGGCATCAACCGCCGCCTGCGCAATCTTACCACCTTCGGCAGATTTTTCTGCTCCCATCTCGGTAAGCTTTTTCGCTTGCATCGCATTTTCTGCATTCTGGCGAATGCTTGCAGTCGCTTCTTCGATGGTTGAGGCAACCTCCTCCAAGCTCGACGCCTGCTCGCTTGTGCGCTGGGAAAGATTTTCATTCCCGCTGGAAATCTCCTGCACCGCCTGGGTGAGATTTTGTGCAGAGACAATTACTTCGGAGATGAGACGCTCAAATTGATCAAGACTTTCATTTAACGATTTGGCAATCTCACCTATTTCATCACTTCGGATTTTTCCTGAATAACGAAGTGTAAGGTTTCCCTTTGCCATTTCGTTAATTACGACGTTGCATTCTGTTAATGGTTGAATTCGACTTGTAATCACTCGATATATTGCAAAGCTTGCAAAAATTACACTCAAAATTCCAAAAATAATCATTAAAAGTGCCATTGAACGACTCGTATTTGAAATATCTGAAATATACATCGTGCTCATCACAATATAGTTGTACTCTTTATTGCGCTGTCCAACTAACATTTTATCCAACCCTTTCCATTTATATCGAATAACAGTTTTATCAGGGCTTTGTAAAAGTTCCCTTCCAAAGTCTGTTTTCGACAAATCCAACTTTAAAATAAGTTCGGGATCAGGATGGGCAAACGTCATTCCTTCTAGATCTGCAATTGCAGCATTTCCCGTAGCACCAATCTTTATATCTTTTATTAACGCATTGGTATACTTTCCTAATTCAATGGGCAATCCAAATAAGCCTATTATTTTACCCTCATGTTTTATTGGAACTTGAATGAGTATAACGGGTAAACCTGTTACGGGAGATTTATTGGGTTTGCTTAAACCAATTTTCCCATCAAGAGCTTCATCGATCGCTTTTTCATAACCAGCCGCTCTATAT
>JAOAAF010000095.1 GCA_026419015.1 Spirochaetota bacterium | reverse complement strand
CATCCCTCGTCCCCCTTTAAAAAAATATGCTCTCATAAAGAAAGACGATGAAAATGGCAGTCTCAGAAAAAATTTTTTCGTTTTTTTCTAAATTATTTATAATACGCTCATGATGAGCTATTTTTTTCTTTTTCTTCCTTGAATTTAAATGATTCCATATTCGCTGCCAAGTTTTGTGCGCTCAAATCAATAATTTTTGCATAACTGCGAACCATTTCTGCACTTTCCAATGTTTGTTGCGAAATTTCATTAATTGTGTTTATTGCTTTTGTAAGCTCTTCGATAGTTTTTTTCTGTTCCTGCGAAAATGAATATATATTGCTCGAAATTTCGTTTAAACGATGTATTTTGTTTTGAATATCAGTGTTCATTCGCGTTAATTCATGTGTAAAATCCATCGTCCCACTAAGAACATCCCTCGTTTCTTTTATCTTTTCACGAATTTCATTAAAAATTCCTGCAGTATCGCTAATGAAGCTTATTTCAACCGAAATTCTCTTTGTGTGTTCAGTTATAGTTGTTCGAATTCCTTTTACAAGTTCAGCAGTTTGATCTGCGAGTTTATTGACCTCGTCAGCGACAACTGAAAAACCCTTCCCCGCCTCGCCAGCGCGAGATGCTTCAATCGCTGCGTTGAGTGCTAACAAATTTATTTTATCCGCAACATCATCAATTTGGTTGATGGTGTCCTCGAGTTGGCGAAGATAATCCGCCATTTCACCTATTGCCTTTACCGATTTTGTCATCGTCTTTTCACCCATTTCAACAAGGCCAACTGCTCCTTCAATGCTGGTGCTAAGTTTCCCAATCCTTTGAGTAAGTTGTGAACTTCTCGAATTAATTTGCTCAATATCTCTTTTAATGAGTTCAGAACCTTCCATCTGTGCTTTTATGTCTTCCAGGCTCGTTTCATACGATGCAGACATTTGCTCATATGCACTCGCTGTCTCCTCAACAATAGATGCAAGCTCTTGGGCAATATCGGAAAGCTTTGATGACGAATTATTCAAATCGGTACTAATTGTTTTTACCTCAAGGCTATTCGAAGAAATATTTTGCACCATCCCGCGAAGCGATATCACCATATTATTAAACGTATTCGTAATATATCCAAGCTCATCGGCTATTCGAACAGGAACTTCAATGTCGAGATTTCCTTTATTGACTTCGCGAACGCCAGCGGAAAGCGCTTTTAAGGGATTTACTAACACGCCTGCAAAAAATACCGTAAGTCCAAAGCGTACTATGACCACAATGATGAGAAGCATTATAATATATCGCACAACAGCCTGATTCATATACACTCGATAATTCATATAAGGAAAACCAACCTCAATTATTTTTCCGCTTTCTGATTGAAAGACTGTAAATGCAATAAAATGAGTTCGACCATCTCGTGAACTTCTATATCTGCGGACACCGCTTCCTTCCATGGGTGTGAGATATTGGAGCAATTCGTTTTTTAACTCATATCCTTCTTCTTCGCTTGCTTGTAGTTTTTCGCGCATTGCGATTTGAAAGGATTCGCATTTTTTATCTGGTTTCTGTAAAAATTTTTCCACTGCTTTCCTAAAATCGCTATCGGGAAGTTGGCGAATCTTATTTCGCCGATAATATAGCAAATCGTTTAGAGAACTAACAAAAGAAGCGAGCTTTTGGCCAGGTGCTGGGTCGGTATCGTCCAGCGATGCTGCAAAATTTTTTAACGCTTCGGCAAAACCTCTCACATGTTCTGATGCACTTCCTAACAATTGCACGAGTTTTTCTTTAAAATCATCACCATCGAGCCTTTTTATTTGGTCATAAATCCAGGCATTTTCAAGTTCTGCCTTTAATGCGTGTATATCGATCGATTCTTCTCCTTTTAAAATTTGAACCCTCTTTGAAATTGGTTCATATTCCAACAAATAGACAGCATCTCCTTCTAAATTGCCATTTTTCACAGACAAAAGCGCAACATTGTTTCGAATTTCATCGTATGCGTGATCGCGGTCGCGCAGAAAATAAAAGCTTTCAAATTGTAAAAATATCATCACCATGACAAGGGTGATGCCCACAAGCTTTCCCATGAAGGAAAAGCGTTCTTTGGTATTATTGAGGTATATTACAATTAAAAGGAAAAAACCCGAAACATTAAATACTACCCATGCATTGTGAAACACTTCACGGCTAAAAACACCATCACGGCTTAAAGTATTTGTTATTGAAGGAGCCAAAGTAGCAACTAAAGTAGATGCAAGCATAAGCCCCAGCATGCCGCGTTCTCCCTTTTGAGCCACAACAATACGCCATATAATTGTAAAAATTAAAACAAGTAAATACAACATGATCATTATACCAACTCTTTTGCTCGCAACTTCTGCATCGAAATCCCAATAGTGACCACGAAAGAGAAAAATTTTCTCGGAAAAAATACTTGTGAGGACAAAAGCAATTGTGACTGCAAAAGTGAGTGAATACATCACCCGCAGGTAGATACGAATAATTTTAGTGTTTCTTTCTGACGGAAAATAAAAAAAGAATGTTGTGATATGAACAATGGCAAGCAGTATCAACAATACTGTAAACCACCTATGGTATGCTGCAATAGGATGATAGACGCTCGATGAGATGAAGTACGCAAAATTAAAAAGCGCCATGATGCCATAGGCAAATGCAACGTGAAACGTCGCTTTTGATCGTTCTTTTTCTGAGAACAAAAACAAAGAAATTAACGAAAAAAACGCAACGCCGATGAGAGAACCTATCGAAAATGAATGAAATTGTATTATTTCCATACCATACCGCCCTAATTATTTATTTGCGTTTAATACCCCCAGCATGTTCATTGAAAAAAATCTTATAAGTAAAACAAAAAAAGCTGTAAACACCTCAATACCTTGGTGCGAATAATACTCGTACATTTATTATTATCGACGCCTATCGAGCACAAACCACAGCTCAATCTTGGACACTGTTTAAGAAAATGTAAAGCAGATTTTAAATTTTATAAAAAAATTAGCAAAAGGAAACTTCAAAAAATGATGAATTTCTTATTGGGACGACTCACATCGCTTTCGCTTTCGAATGCACCTTTGGTTGTAAGTATCGCAAATACGGCACAATATCGCTATTTTTAAATCCTCCAACACCATCGTATTCAATTGTAACGATGGGCACCCCAGTGCGCCGTTCTATTTCCGCAGCCATCGCTTCGGTGATGAGTGACGGGCAACAATAGGAAGGATTCGTTTGCACAAAAAGCGCTACATCGGGATGCGCGCGCAAAATTGAAAACACTTTCAGCACATTATCCATCGACTCTCCTGTATGAAAAGCAGTAAGCCCAACCGATGCCAGGGCATGTTGCCAATTTTCAAGCGGTTGATATGATGGTTCTCGAATGATTTCATTAAAAATTGCTAGGTACTTTTTTTCAAATATTGGTACTGTTTTTTGCAAAACTTTCGCGATTGCCGCCCCACCATAGAGCCCCTCATGCATCCATTTGCGGATGTACGGATCTGCAATAATTTTCATATAATCGCTATATGGAGTTGTAATCACCTCTGCTCCCAACGATTCAATAAATCGAACAAGATCTTGATTCATTACATCGTTGTCGCGCACGTACAAATCGCCGAATATGGCAACTTTTGGACGAGAGGTTTTATAAATTGGAACACCCTTTAAAAGATCGACTGCCTCGCGAAGAGCTTGCTCTTTTGAAGTCCCCGCTTCAAATGCCTTCATGAGAATTTCAAGAGCCTGCGCACCTGCCGCATCTGCACTCCCCTTTTCAATTTCATAGGGACGGATTTTGCATAGCGCTTTTCGCAATAGACCACCAAACATGTATGCAAAATAGGAATCGATTGCCACCGAAAGTGAAATATCGAGAAACGTAATATCCCCAAGATAAATTTGTATCCCTTCCTGAAAATTTTGCTGCAACAATCTTTCGATATAGTATGGGAACATATGGATGTTGCATGAAATGGTCGATTTGAATAGCCACACTGCGGTGTTTGATGGCGATAAATTATACTTTTGTACATAATCGATCACACCTTGCACCACCGCTGAGAGTGGAAGGCATTGTCCCGTATTTATATGCAGGCTTTTTTTGATCGTTTCAGCTGTTTCCTCTAACAATCGGGCATCGTACCCTGCATGCCGAAGATTTGCCACAAGAAGCTTCCCCGTAAACGAGTCCCAATTGGGGACAAGCAGCGTTTTCTCCATGAGGGCATTTTTATCTGTAATGAAATTCCCTTTTAAAAATTCACTCGGAATTGAAACGTTTGCGTTAATCGTGAAAGGAGGATTTTCCTCTGTCTGCAAATGATTGCGGAATGCCCGGATTGCCGCTTCAATTCGCGTTTCATATCCTACGCTCGAATCGTGTTCATCGAGCTGCAAAATGAGATATGGTTTTCCAACTTCATCAAGCATATCCCGAAAATATTCCACCACATACGAATCGGGAGTACATTTAAATGATGTCACGAGCACAGGATACAGCCGTTTCGTGCGCAACGCAATGCGCGCTGCACTCAATACCTTCACTGCATAATGCCAATGAAATGCCTCCGATAATGGGTGAATCTCTTTTTCATCTTCGCTCACCATGTCCATATACCACGTTCGTACACCTAACCGCGCAAAAATGTTGGGAATTGACCCATTCATTTCTTGCGCAAGGACGGCATACGGTCGCCCTAAAAGGAGCACTTCGACATCATTGCCAGAAGGAAAATTCTTTGCAAAATATTCTTTTAATCTTCTATTATACGTTTCGAATTCGCTTAGCGCTTCATCAAAAGCGCTTGCTACGGCAAAGAAACTTTCACTAAACTCTGGTATCCGCGAAAGTTCTCGATAAAGCGAAAGCTTAATCTGCATCATCCCCCATAATCCGTATATTCGAGGCTGTAAGATCCGCGCGCGAACAGAAGGTTCTTCTGCACACCATACTACAGATGGTGCAAACTGCGAATAATAGCAGTAATGGCGGCGGGCCGATGGAATTTCACTTTTCTTCTCAAAATAAAATGGCACAAAGACATAATCAGCTTTCTGTAAAAGGTAATGTACGTGTCCATGAAACGCCGCAATCGGAGCGCAAAATTCTGCATGGGCCATTTCTTTCCCCATTACAATTGCCTCATCATACCTTTCGCTGGTAATCGTCTTTATGCCGAGACGCAAAAAAAAGCGCTTCCATAATTCTACTTCCTCAACAAGATAAAGCCCGGCAGGGATGCCCACTGTAAAATCTTTTGATACATCCGTATGTTTTGATTTCGGTAAAAGTTTCTTTCGAATACTTAAAAGATTTTTATTTTCGAAACCATCTTTCACAAATTTTTGAGTATGGTAATCGCGACCACACAAAAATCCAAATGCCACCGTCTCGTTGCCAACTTCTGCAATGGAAAGCTTGCAATGGTTTGTGCACAAATCGCAGATTTCAGAGCGTATAGGGATTTGTAACTTGTGCAAGCGAAGTCCGCGAAATCGCGTGCCGATGGCCATCTCATCGCGCAATGCGAGCGCCGCACCATATGCTCCTGTGATATGGCAATATTTCGATACTCGTATTTTCCTTCCCAACTTCTGCTCAAACGCAGCCACGAGCGCTCTATTCTTTGCGGTAGCACCTTGAAAAAAAATTCGCTCTCCGATCTTCGCTTTTCCTGCTACTTTGAGTAAATAATTATCGCGGACAGAATGCAACACTGAAGCGAGAATTTCTTCAACGGCATAGTTCTCGCTTAAATAATAATTCAAATCTCGCTCCATAAAAACTGTACATCGATCGCTCGAAAGAGGTGCACAAGCTCCTTCAGCTCGCTTTGCATATTCAGAAAGCGGCACATCCAATTTTTTCGCCTGCTCTTCAATAAAACTCCCTGTACCTGCAGCGCATACATTGTTCATAATCGCAAATGTCACTCTGCCATTGCGCAAGGTAGTAAATTTCGCATCTTGTCCTCCAATTTCGATAATGGTATCGACGTTAGGATCAAGTTCGACCGCGGCGCGCGCATGTGCGCTGATTTCATCAATCATTACGTCTGCTCCGATGACATTGCCAATAAACTTTCTCCCCGAACCCGTTGTCGCTACGCCAAGAAATTCAAAAGATATCTTTTCCTTCTGCTGTATTTCATCGATAGCCTCAAAAATGTTCTGTACAGCTTCGATTGGCCGTCCAGAAGTGCGCGTGTACAGAGCCGCAAGCACTTTCCCATTCCGATGCACAAGCGCAGCTTTCGTGCTTGTCGAACCAATATCGATACCAAGAAATACATTTTCCTTTACCGAAATGCATTCATAAATATCGACTTCAACAGGAACGCTCATTCGTTGAGATCTTGTGACAAACTCATAGCTCTTTAATCCAGAAAATTCTGGATAATCATTTCCTTTTAATTCCAACGGTGGGTAATAGTAAGAGCGTACTTTCTCGCCGCGCACAACAAGCGCCAAAGGATTTTCAATTGTTGGGAAATTAACATCTGCATACAGGCATTCTAGTGCGGCGCCGTATGCCCCGAAAACATGCGAGTATTCATCGATTTGAATGAGAGTGCCAAGCAATTTCTCTAGATGTCTCACCACTGCACTGTTTTTCGACACCCCACCCGCCATGACTAAGGGAAGGCGCAACAATTCAGACGAAAATAAGGTATCGCGAATATTTCGCGCAAGCCCCAGGCATAATCCATCGCATATTTCCTCAAGCGAATGTCCTACCTGTTGAGCATGGATGAGATCTGTTTTCGCAAAAACCGCACAGCGCGATGCGATCCGCGGCGGCTCCTTTGAGTTCGAAAGAGCGCGCTTTGTAAAATCCTCAATCGAAAGTCCCAATCGCCGCGCTTGTTGATCTAAAAAGCTCCCTGTCCCAGCTGCACATGAACTGTTCGATCGATAATTCAAATAATTTCCCTTTTCATCAAAGGTTGCAATGCCAAACTTTTCACCGCCAACAATCAAAACCGAACCAATTTGCCCATGCCTTTTCCGTGCGGCTTCAACAAATGCAACGCGCTCATCACATCGGTACGCACCGCGAATAATATCGGGCGTTGAACTCGTCGTCGCAATGCCATTAAAATTATGAAGCGACAACTGTGACAAGGCGCGGGAAATTTCTTCCACAATCTTCCCTCGATGAAAAGTGTAGAGAACATCAACAATTTCACCATCAAGCGATACTGTTACTATTGAAAGTGCAACAGAACCTGCATCGATCCCAAGGATATACTTGTCGTTTTTCATATTGCGCGTTCCTCCTTATTCTCAAAAAAACCCCCGCATGCAACATGATGAAACGAACTTACTGAGATGATAGTGATATTTATTTTTTAGAACATCTCCATACGGTTATGCGGCAAAATTGCTCTTTTTCTTTCCTCGTAAATTGTTCGCACATTGCGTTCAAGATATTCAATGAACCAACCCACGAGCAACTTCGTCTTTCGTCTCTTTCGAAATAAGAATTCGCAAATAACGACCGCGATTCCATTCCTCAATCGCATGAAGGATGCGTTTTATGTAATCGATATGTGCGATGAGTTTTTCCCTCTCTTCAACGACAAATTCCGTTGTCCCATCGTCCTTATACCGTTCTCGAACAATGTTTTTGCTCTTTAACGCCAATACCGCTGTTTGATAATATGGCACAATGAGCGATTCGAAATGGCAAATTTCTCCCAGATGATAATAACGAAGGCCGTTTCGTCTCAGCCTCTGTTCAAATTCATTTTTATTTATCTTCCGCATCTTCTCATCATCAAATGAGCGAGCAACAATAAAATATGCCTCAAGCACATCGACCACCAATCCGCCAAAGTCGCGCAATCCATCTTTTCCTCCATCATTGATGCACAGCAATCCATCCTCACAGGTTACCATTCCTTGCGATTCAAAATACAATCGCACATGCTCCGCCGCTTTCCCCACGTCATCCATAATTGTTGGATACACGAATTCATTGGAAAAAAGAGATACTAACACACCAAATTCCTCTTCTATTTTTTTTACATGAGCAGACGAAGATGTATTCGCAGAAGCAATAATTGCGATCGAATATAACGAAACTGGAAGAAAATAATGGACAATTGTATTTTTATAAAAATTTATGCGCGGCCGTTGCTCTTCATTAAGCGCATAAAATTCATCTAAAAACGCATTATCACCTTCCATTTTTATTCTGCTCACAATGCCATCGCGTTCGAACGTTTCGATAATGCGATCAATCTCATCATCCATCCCATTGCGTTCTAAAAGAGCATCCGCAAGCGGAACTTTTAAAAAATTTAAATATTCAAGAAAACTTAATGCACATTTTTTTAAATCCTGAACCGAAAAACCCTTCACCGCTGAAACGAGCATTGCTGAAGAAACAAGCGCAAAAGAAGTTACCACAACCCCCTCGCTAATTCGTTTCACCATCGTTTCGCCAATATAGCGTACCAGCTCATCTGCGCCAACTTGCGATTTTAATTCGCGACAGCTTATCGCCTCGCCAAATTTAAGGTATACATTTCCATAGCCTCCTTTAAGATACTTTTTGCTATGAATCACATCCATGTTCGATTCTCTTTTCTTTTGCTCGCCGCGCAGTTCTCGTTGAAATGATTTTTCCTCTAAGACTCTATCGTAATTAATTGCAACGGGGATAAACATGAGATCATCCGCACATCCTTCCTCAATCGCTTCAACTAAGTATTTAAGCATTCCAAACTTTGGCTTCATTATTTTCCCCGTTCGAGTTCTCCCGCCTTCAATAAAAAATTCAATTGCATATCCTTCGCGAACCAACATTTTGAGATATTGCTTAAACACTTCTTCGTAGAGTTCCTTCCCTCGCATAGAACGACTTATGAAAAAGGCACCTGACTTTCTAAAAAGAATTCCGAGTGGGAAAAACGACATATTATCGCCCGCGAGAATATGCGGTGGAATAATGCGATTTTCATAAAACATGCTTGAAATGATGAGATAATCCATATGGCTGCGATGGCATGGAACAATAATTAGCGTTCCTCGATGTGATGCTTCTCTCAGTTTTCGAAAATCTTCGGGATTGTATTTGATATCGCGAAAAACCTTATAAAATACCCTCATCATAAATTTCTGAAAGTATTTTACCACGACAATCGAGAAATCAGCTGCAATTGTTCGATAGTATTTATAGGCTTTTTTTCTAAGCACAATCTCGCTTTTCCCTTCTTTCAATGAAATCCTTTTAATCGCATCGATAAGAGCGGGATGATACAGCACGCTTTCCATTAGCTCTTGATATGTTTTAATAACTGGTCCTAACGCACTTCGTTTCTCGAGATTGTATATTTCAAAAAGTTTTTGCCGAACCCTTTGCGCCAAAAGGCGTGAGCTATCGATAGGATGTTGATCAATAAATTCTTTTAAGTTTAAAGGAGATGCGATTCGCACAGACGGTGGCGTAATGCTTTTGTGCGTTGCAAAAAGTGCTGAAAAGAGTCCTCGATCGCCCGTTGCTCGAGATGCGAGAAAGGTTTTCGTTTTTTCGGGATTCATGTTCCAGAAGATTAACTGCGGCACAAGGAAAATGGGCTCATCGGCGCTTTTTTGAATTTCAACTAAATCCTGAAAAGGATCGCGCCTTTTTTCAAAATATCGCAGTAAAAAAAGCTTTTTGGAAAGTACCGATACGATTAACCCCTTACGGTCTTTTACAATACTTTTGATGCAATCGAAATCTGCGACTGGTTGAAATTTTTTCCCAATAATGAATCTCCTTAAAGATCGAAATATAAACCGCACAACATTCAAAAACATTTGATATGCATAGGGTCGAATCCCAATAGCCAAAACGGGAACGTTAAAACCATGGCGCTTTAAAAGCGATGTAAAAATAAGAAGCGAAGTCGCAGAAGTGTGAAATGAAGCGAAAACAATATTCGATTTCGCATCAAGTTCTTTCAACATCGCAAGGCTCACCGCATCGAAATCGATTTTGCGAAAAAGAATTCGAATAAAAAATTCAAAGAAATAATTTGAACGGCGATGGATGCGGCCGTTTTTAATTGCGGTGGAACAATTTTGAAATCTGCGATTCATTTCGTGACGATCTCTCATTGCTACACCTCCACAACGGCTATTTATATTAAAAATATGACTTTTTTGCACCCATTCAATGCGTCGAAGAGTATTTTAAAAGGCCTTCTTCAATCCTCTGTCGAGCTACGGCTATTAAATCATCCATGCGATCTTCTGTATAGCCAGCAATCTCGATGGGATCGTGAATAACGAGCATCGCCTTCCCTGGAAAAAGCTTCATAGAGCGAGCAGGAAGGATATTCCGCGTGCCAATTATAGTGATCGGGAGGATGGGAAGATTCATATCGAGTGCAAATTTAAATGCGCCTTTTTTAAATTCGCGAAGCGATCCATCATCGCTGCGGGTACCTTCGGGGAAAAACATAATTGAGGTACCTCCTTTGATGCGATCTTTAGCTGCGTTGATGCTTTCCTTCGCTTTTTGGGGATTGGAACGATCGATAAAAATATGTCCAATTTTATAACAACTATATCCTAAGAATGGAACCTTAAGAAGTTGTATCTTCATCACCCAACGGAAATCTATTGGTAACCATCCATAGATCACAAAAATATCATAATGGCTCTGATGATTTGCGATGATCACATAGGATTGCTTTTTATCTATTTTTTCCTTTCCAATAACTTTCACAACCATCGGTGTAAGATAGCTATTCATCCTCGACCAAATTACTCCCATCACCGAGGCAACCTTACCTCCGAAAGCAATCGCCAGAACAGTTGCTACTATTCCCAAACCAGCAGTGCTCAATGCTAAAAAAGGTACAAAAACAATCCACGCGTAAATTTGATATACATTCAACAACACTGCATTGTTGCGCAAAAGCCTTTTTTTCGAGCTTTTCGCATTATGGGATTTTTCAATATTTTTATTTCTTCGCATGGCTCTCGAAAGCATTGCCACGCGCGAAACAATATGATCAATTGGAATCATTTGTAATCGCTCCCTTATTCAGCATTAACGAACTTTCCACATCCCAAAGCTCATATCATATCGAAAGTTACAAGGAATGTCAACTAAAATAAAAATTATTTATCTTGCAACTTTCAGCAATTTTGCAATTTATCTAAAGGTACAAAATAAAATCTAAGCGCTTCTTTATCAGTTTCAATAATGAAAGATTTTAAAAAACTCCTTTAAATATTTAAAGGCTAATTCTTTTTTTCAACTTTTCCTTCAACTCTCACGCGTCGAAAGCGATCCTTCGAAAAATCTTCGAGAAAAACAGCTTTACGATTCTGCATTACAGCTATTGACCAAATCATCGGTTTCATGTGCAAGCTTGAGAAACCGAATTTCCCGCTATCTACTTCTTCAGCGGGAACATCTACGATTAACACAGGCCTTTTGTCGATTAAAAGCGTCGTTTTTTTACGTTCAATGCGAATTTCCATAAAATATTCAATGTTGAATGCAAGCGCGTGTTCAACTGTTTTAAGTTCCTTGACCTCAAAATTCCATTTCACCTCAATTGGTTTCGATAAATCTTTAATGGCCGATTGAATAAAATCAATTTTCAAAATCGCATTCTCATTGCCAATAAAACGAAATGCATAAAAAACTCTATCCTCTTTGATGGAAAAAGGAATCATGAACCGAACATTCTCTTTTAGGGGTTCTGTGAACTTTACGTGAAAACAGATGCTATCGTATTTTTCTATTGGGTCAATGGTCACAAACGTATTGTGATTGATAAGTTCGTTGTATCCCCATTTATATGATTTCACTTTTTTATCGATAACGTAATTATATTTCTCTCCCTTCACCACCTCCCATAAGCCGTTTATTGATCGCCACACATATTCCGCAGTGTTTTGTTCAAAAGAGAAGATCGGTGGAATCGCATAAATCGCGCATAATACAAAAAAAATTATTCGCACACTCTGTGTATATTTTCGTCGCACTCGTTTATCCACCTGCGTATTAAAAAGGCGATATCCCCATGCCTTCGCACGGGAATATCGTTGTCCATTTAATTATTCGCTTGTAACGTCAATACCTGAGAACTTCCTTCATTGAGTCGAACGGCACCCAATTGACCATTCACCCTTACTTGTTCTGCAACAACAAATTCACTACCATTATAAACTGAACATTCAACTGTTCCTTCGGTTTTATCGACTTCTTTGGCTGATGATACGCGTCCTTTTTCCACTTCCTCATTCCATACCGCATCTCCCTCTGCCCATACGATATCCTTTACCGTACCGCTGCTATCGGTAGAATTTTTCCATGCCACTTCTGTCACTTCACTTCCGCAACTTAAGGTGTACACCACACCGCCTAAGATCACCAAAAGCAAAATAAATTTCTTCATCGCTGTTAATCCTCCATTTTAAAAATTATTACGAAAACAATTACACTCACTCTACGCGCTTTTTTAAATCATATACATTAAAACCAAAAAAATAGTAGTTTTTAATATATATAAATGCGCATGAAGCGTCAATATTTTTTTATGGGAACTAATCACCACTCCAATACAATCGCGAACGAACGCCCTCGCGCCGCGCTATTATTAAAAAACTTTCCTCTTTGCTTATCGATGATAGTTTTAAGGGTGAAAATTAGTTGAGCAGTACGGCTTGTTATTGCTATGTAAATAAAAACTTTCCGAAGTTATCGCACAAGCCTTCGCACTGTCTCAGAATCAATAGTAAATGCTGTGGTTGTTTTCGAAGCATTGCTCGCGAGGGCAGTGGCGATGGAATTCACCAGCGTTTCCGCAGCAC
>JAOAAF010000008.1:38397-49310 GCA_026419015.1 Spirochaetota bacterium | reverse complement strand
ACTCTACTTTTCTCATCGGCGCGGGGACACGGGAAGAAATCTAAACTTTGGGGTAATGGGCGATAAATTCAATTTTTGAACAATTTATCGCATGTAGATCGCAAAGCTTTTTAATAAAAAGCTGTTCATAAATTCGCATTACAAAACACGTTTTCTCAAATATTTCATTTTCACATCGCAATTTTGCCATTTACAAACGTTACGCGAAAAGCAACAAATCCATTTTTTTTACATGCGAGCTTGATGTTCATAAATCCATTTTGCAAATATCAATTGGTGAAATGTCGTTTTTTGTATGTTAATAACAAAAAAAAATTGACTAAAACCTCAAAATGATATAGTAATTTTAGTAGTGAGCGGTTTTTTGAATGGACTTTCTCCATCACATATATTTTACTTTTTTTTCGATTGGATCGCTAATTCCCGTACTCGCACTGGGTTATATTGCTTACTTTTTGATCGTCATTCCAAAAAAATCCACCTCCACCATTCATCTTGCGATTGGGTATCTGTTAATGACAATATTCAATTTTGCATATTTTATCTCTTCGAGCTTCTATCATCCATTGGCAGCATATCATCGATGGATAACAGTTGCCGTCATCATACCCGCTGAAATTCACTTCAACATGTTCATGCTTTTTTACGGTGGATTTCACCGCAGAGGATTCGCAAAAATTTTTTTCGCACTCCAATACGCAATTTCCATTGCAATTACAGTTGTTTTTATTATTAAGACTTTTACTGTTCGAAAAATTTTTCACTTCGATGGCCATTACTGGGATTTCGATGCGGATAAATTAAGCGCACTTATCGGTATTATTATAATATTTTATATTTTAATCTTCATTGCGATTGCAATTTATAAGGTCATGACGCTCCCCCAAAAAGAGGAAAGGCGAACTGCGATTTTTGCAGGACTTTCCTATTTAGCAGCAACCATCATTCCATCTATCACCAACATGCTAAGCAGAAAAGGGGTAATCGATCGCGAAATCTTTCAAATTTCGTGGGCAATGTGCAATATTTTTGGTTTTTTCCTCTTAGCTGTCATTTACATTAACAGCACAAAAGAAAAAACGAATTTTCTTTCCCAAATCACCGCAATAAGCCTTATTAGCATTTTTACCCTATTTCAAGCGCTCAGCTATATTTCGTTGCGCGATTTAGATCGCTCTTTTCACGAATTGCGGCTCACGCAATCGATGCATGCGGCTTTCATGTCGAACTTTCGGCCAACTGACCTTTTATATCTCGCTGCATACAATTCGCAAACCCTAATGAACATTCCACAACTCTCCTGGGGTGGGTACTTTATAGACAACGAACCCCGTGAAAGGATCTTGCTTTTGAAAAAAAAATACGAAAATGCACCTGCCACTTCCCTGCACCCGTTTCATCACTTTTTCGTCGATCATAAAGGCCATCATAGAGTTGTGTACATTTTTAGTGAACCCAATCGCAACGCCATCTTTGAAGCGGGTTTTTCGTACGAATCGTATCGCAAATATCTTCACCCTACCTCTGGGCGATACATTGGGCTCGCATTTTTTCTTTTGATATTCGCGCTCATTGGATTTCGTTTGTTCTTTTTGGAAATATTTATTCGCCCCTTTAAAAAATTAACCTACGCTGTTTCACAGGTCAACGATGGGAATTTAACAATCGCCATCCCCAGCAGTGCAGGCCATGAAATTGGCTTTTTAACCGACTCTTTTACAAAAATGGTCAATTCGATTAAAAAATCGCAAGATGAACTCGAAGAAACGCAGCTGTATTTAAAAAACATCATCGATTCCATGCCTTCTGTACTCATCGGCGTTGATGATCAAGGTCGAATTACGCACTGGAATATGGAAGCTCAGCGAATCACTCATATGCGCGAAGAAGATGTGATTGGGAAAAAAATTGACGAAATGGTACCACAAATGCGCGCTCTTTTAAAGCGCATAGACCGTTCAATCAACCGCAAGCTACCGCAGAAACTTGAAAAAGTTACCTACCGAATAAACGACGAAACGCGGGTTGGCGATATTATGATTTATCCACTGGTGACAAATGGCGTTCGCGGTGCGGTGATACGCGTTGACGATATTACTGACCGCGTTCGAATCGAAGAAATGATGGTCCAATCTGAAAAAATGGCTTCCATTGGGGGCCTTGCAGCAGGGATGGCACATGAAATCAACAATCCGCTTGGTGGAATTATGCTCGCCGCTCAAAACATCATGCGCAGGCTTTCTCCCGAGATTGAAAAAAATCGCGAAGCTGCGCTCGCAGTTGGTACCGACATCGACACAATCGTGCGCTATATGCAGGCTCGCGAAATATATAAAATGATTGAAGGCATTCTTGAAATGAGCGAGCGCGCCACAAAAATTGTGACAAACATGCTCAACTTCAGCCGTCGCAGCGAATCGAAAATGGTACCTGCAAACATTACCGAACTTATCGAAAAAGCGATTGAACTGGCATCGAACGATTACGATTTAAAAAAGAAATACGACTTTCGGCACATTGAAATTCAGCGCGATTACGAAGAAAATCTTCCTCAAATTAAATGCATCGTTACAGAAATTCAGCAAGTAATTCTCAATCTTTTAAAAAATGCAGCACAGGCAATGGCTGAGAAACACTACGGCGATGAAAAGCCTACCATAACCATACGCATTCGAAAAGAAACCTTGCGGATTCGCGTAGAAATTGAAGACAATGGGCCTGGTATTCCCGAAAAAATCCGCAAGCGCATCTTTGAACCATTCTTCACCACAAAATCAGCAGGGACTGGGACAGGCCTTGGGCTTTCCGTATCGTATTTTATTATTCACAACGATCACAAAGGTACGCTAACTGTCGATTCTGAACCGGGAAAATGGACTCGATTCACAATAAGGCTCCCTTATTTAAATGATACACCTGAAAGGGAATTAATTTTGCCTGAAGAAAAGTAAAATATGCCTGAGGATAAAGTAATCATCGATATCAGCGAATTTACCCAATTCTACGACAATTTCTTTTTTACATTAGATATTGATGGACACATCACTTCTGTTTCCGAAAGCGCTGAACGCATCCTTGGTTATTCAAAAGAAGAAGCATTGGGAAAGTTTTATGGAGAATTTGTACGCGAAGATTGGCGAGATCGCGTTGTGGAATTTTATCGCAATCAATTTAAACAAAAAATACCCTTTACGCTCACTGAGATTCCTCTTAAGAAAAAAGATGGTACTACCGTTTGGGTTGAGCAAAGCACAAAGACATTAGTCGAACCAGCCACTGGAAAAATAATTGGCTACAGGACATTGAGTCGCGATATTACCAAAAGAAAAATTGCCGAAGAAGAACTTCGCAATTCGCGAAACAATCTGATCGACATTATCAACTATTTACCTGATCCTACATTTGTCATAAACGATATGGGGGTAATCACAGCATGGAACCAAGCAATTGAGGAGCTTACTGGAATTCCAAAAGAGCAAATGCTCGGAAAAGGAAATCGCGAATATTCCATCCCCTTCTATGGCGATAGGCGCCCCCTTTTAATAGACTTTGCCCTTCAGGGAAGCGAAAATATCGAAGATCAGTATAGCATTATGAAAATTGAACGCGATACGCTCATTGCAGAAATTTATACCCCACTTTTGCGCGAGGGCGGTGTGTACTTATGGGAAAAAGCAAAACCGCTATACGATTCCACCGGTAAAGTTGTCGGTGCAATCGAAACCGTACGCGACCTTACTGAACGAAAACAAGCCGAAGAGGCGCTGCGCACCATCACGCAACAGGTTGTTCGACATCAGCTTGCACTCCACGAACTCTCGAGGATGCCATATACCGATTTTACAGAAGCCATTCGAACCATCCTCGCCACCGATGCGCGAACTATTGGAGTAGATTTCGTAAGCCTGTGGTTTGCTGATACACAAAAAAACGACTGTTACTATCACCATTTGCGCTTCATCGCTTCAACGCACCAATTCGTTGAAGACGAAATAAAACGCGCGGTGCTGACAAATGAGTATTTACGAACCTTAGAACAGGAAAGAATCATTGCGATTGCGGATATTCCTGCACACCATATGAGCACAACGATTGCAAGCTCCCCTTCGGTTGCAGCGCGAATGGATGTTTCAATTCGACTGGGCGGTGCAACAATAGGGTTTGTGTGCCACGAACACACCTCACCGAGAAGCTTTACGATAGAAGAACAGGATTTTGTAATATCGATCGCCGATCTCATCGCGCTTTCTTATGAAACCCACCAACGCAGAATTATCGAGCAGGCGCTTGAGCAACAACGCAAATTTACCGAAAGCCTTATTGAAAATTCACCGCTTGCGACCTTTGTAATCGATTCCACGCACCGAGTGATGCTGTGGAACAAAGCATGCGAACAGTTGACCGGGATTCCTGCGGCAAAAATGATTGGAACCGATAAGCAGTGGGAAGCCTTTTATTCACAAAAACGTCCCACGCTGGCAGATCTTGTGCTCGACAATGCTTACCACCTTTTACCGCAGTATTATCGGATATTTTACAAATCCGTTCTCACTTCTGATGGATGGCATGCAGAGGGGTGGTATCGCAATTTGGGGGGGGTGGATCGATACATAATATTCGAAGCAACTCCTATCCGCAATTCCCTCGGAAAGATCATTGCGGCTGTGGAAACCATTCAAGACATTACCGATTTAAAATTAGCAGAAGAAAATGTACTGCGAATGCGATCGGATTTGAAAAACATCATCGATTCAATGCCCTCTATCATTATAGGCGTCAATAGAGAAGGCGCAATTATTCATTTTAACCTTGAAGCGGAGAAAATATCCGGCATTGCTGAAGAGCAAGCACGCGGTCGCCTTTTTAATGAAGTTTTTCCTTCCTTTCGCGAAATCCATGATCTCATCAACATTGCCATTGAATCGAAAACACCCCAAAAAGTTGAACGAAAAAAAATCGCTTCGCATGATGGCACGCGATATCTCGATTTATTGGTCTATCCGTTAATAGGCAAGGAGGTTGAAGGTGCGGTCATACGGATTGATGATATTTCTAATCGCGTGCGCATCGAAGAGATGATGGTACAGACAGAAAAAATGCTTTCCGTTGGTGGGCTTGCCGCAGGAATGGCACATGAAATCAACAACCCTCTGGGCGGCATTCTCATGGGTGCACAAAACATACTCCGAAGAATATCGCCAGAACTCGAGGCGAATATCGAGGCTGCTTCTGCGTGCGGAACAAAAATCGAAACAATATTAAAATATATGGAAATGCGAAAAATAACCACCATGCTCAATGGCATCATCGAAATGGGAGAGCGCGCTGCAAAAATTGTTTCGAATATGCTCTCATTCAGTCGACCAAGCGAATCGCGAATGTCACTTGAAAATATACAGGAATTGCTCGACAAAACAATTGAACTGGCAGCAAACGATTATGACTTAAAGAAAAAGTACGATTTTCGCCACATAAAAATAATTCGAAATTACGAACCAAATTTGCCAACCATTCCTTGCGTAGCCACAGAAATTCAACAGGTCATACTAAATTTATTAAAAAATTCCGCACAAGCGATCGCAGAAAAAAACTACATCAACGAAACGCCAACAATTTCCATACGCCTTTGCCGTGAAAACGAATTTCTTCGCATCGATATTGAAGACAATGGCCCAGGGATCGATGAACACAATCGAAAACGAGTTTTCGAACCATTTTTTACAACGAAAGAAGTTGGTGTCGGCACGGGCCTTGGCCTTTCTGTATCGTATTTTATTATTACCAACAATCACGGTGGCACGATGTCTGTTGATTCTACTGTTGGTAAGGGTACGACTTTTACAATTCAGTTACCCATTCAAAGGAGGAAATAATCCCAATGCGGCATATTAAAATATTGGTGGTCGATGACGAACAAGTAATAAACACTAACATCGGTGCCTATCTTGAAGACGAAGGCTTCTCTGTTCGCATTGCGGCAAGCGGGGAAGAAGGCTTACAATTGCTTAAAGAAGAAGAAGCAGATGTAGGGATTATCGACATGCGCCTTCCCGGAATGGACGGAAATTCTTTCATTCTTAAAGCACATGAAATATGCCCCGAAATGAAATTCATCATACACACCGGCTCAACAAACTATAGCCTCCCTCCTGCATTGAAAGAAATCGGCGTTTGCGCAAACTACGTCTTCCGAAAGCCAGTACAAGACATGTCAAAAATTGTTGACGCAATACGCATGATTTTGGAGAAAGCCACAGATGAAAGTTTTGACCATTGATGATGAACAAATTGTACGGGAAAACATCGCTGCTTATCTAGAAGATTTAGATTATGAGGTCATTGAAGCTGAAGATGGGAAAAGTGGCCTCGAAATCTTCAAAACCCAAAAACCCGACATTGTGCTGTGCGACCTTCGCATGCCACACATGGACGGGTTAGAAGTGCTTGAAAAAATACGCGAAATTTCCCCTGAAACCCCAATTATCATGATTTCGGGCACCGGTGTGGTGCACGAGGTAGTAGAAGCTTTGCGCCTTGGTGCGTGGGATTACATCATAAAACCCATCAATGACATGGAAGTGTTGGAATACTCGCTCAACAGGTGCATTGAGCGCGCCCAGCTTTTGCGAGAGAATCGCCTTTACCGAGAACATCTCGAAGAAGAAGTCAGAAAGCGAACCGAGGAAATAGTTGCCAAAAAACAAGAAGTTGAACTTACCAACGAGCTTTTAAAGCGAGAAATCAACGAGCGCCGCTTGATTGAAAATCGCCTAAAAAATAGCCTTACAACTCTAGAAAAAACAATCGAAGGAACTATTCATACAATATCTACCATCATCGAGATGCGAGATCCGTATACAGGGGGGCATCAGAATCATGTCGCGCAGCTTGCTCGCGCCATTGCTGTGGAGATTGGCCTTTCCGATGAGCAAATTCAGGGAATCTATTTTGCTGGTCTCATCCACGACATTGGCAAACTCGCGGTACCGATCGAGATATTAGTGAAACCTGGCAAAATTAGCAAGCTCGAAACCCTCATTATCCAAACCCATGCAGAAGCCGGATGGGAAATTTTAAAAGATATTTCGTTTCCCTGGCCAATTGCACAGATTGCGCTCCAACACCATGAGCGCATGGATGGTTCGGGTTATCCTTCAGGGCTAAAAGGCAAACACATCCTGAAAGAAGCAAGAATCATTGCGGTGGCCGATGTCGTCGAATCGATGATCTTCCATCGCCCATATCGGCCTGCCCCTGGGCTTGAAAAAGCACTTGAGGAAATAAAAACATATAGCGGC
The DNA here is from genome assembly GCA_026419015.1 of Spirochaetota bacterium. GTDB lineage: Bacteria > Spirochaetota > UBA4802 > UBA4802 > JAGODF01 > DYLV01. Next base: position 42,012 of record JAOAAF010000008.1, on the reverse strand, counting down.
ATTCGCTATGATCCCGAAGTAGTTGAAACATGCGTAAAAATTCTTACGAATCCGAATTTCCGCTTTATAAGCTAATTTACCCGAATAAAAAAGCAACTCTATGGTGCAAGCCGATGATTATACTATATATTATTATGGGAACTCTTTTTTATAGTATTACATCTTATCCCCCGCATGCAATTAAAAGAGCGCTCCGTAAATGCGTTTGCAGTAACTCATGCCCTCGTACAAAAACTTTGCGCCAAATCCAATTAAAAATATCCCGCAGACAATTGAAGTTACAAAATGAAAACGCGCTCCCCAAAAATGTCCTCCCTTAAAAGAAAGAAACGATAAAAGGTAATACCATATAAAATCGCACATCCAATGGCAAAACATAAATAGGATGAAAATAATTATGCCAAATTCCATCGCGTTTCCAATGAGCGCTGCCCCTACTGTCGCCCACCATACGAGAAAGTAAGGATTTCCTATCGCCAGCAATATCCCTGCAATGAGAGGGGAAGCATTTGTCCCGCTACCTTGTTGGTTTAAGTTATGCCTGTTTTTCACCATCATCATTCCCATATAGATCAGGACACAACCGCCACACACTGCAATTGCCATTTTGATATGCCAAAGCGCAAAAAACGATGCAACCCCCAAAAAAATCGCTATCATTAGCGGAAATTCCACAATCCCATGGCCAATTGCAATAAATGCACCGGCATGAGGAGATTCACCGCCTTTCCCAATTGTGACCGCTGTCATTGGACCTGGAGAAAGCGCCCCTGAAAGCGAAATGAGCACTGCTTGCACAAGAAACATCGCTTCACCCATGATTCTTTCCTTTACGAGCATGTACAATTTTTAATAAAACTTTCATCCTCCGCCACTCGGTTTAAAGCATTGCACCTCATCGCCATCCTCTAATTTGCTCCACAAACCGATCCGTTCACCTCGACGAAAATATACGTTCGATGAAATGTTGCGCATGCCAATTGAGTGCAACAGGGTGCGCAATCGGGTTCCCTTTTTCACTTCACATACAATACCTCGTTGCATATCGTATTGTGGAATAGATATTTCCCTATGAAGCCCCGAAAAAAGTTTAAGACAAACTTTGATGGTTTTGGATGCCATCATAACCTTCCATTTACTCAATAAAATAATTTGCTTGAAGTATATCAAATTTCTCTGATATCAGAGCCCAACATTGCACATTAACTTTTGTCAATACAAAATGCACCGACGTAACAAACTAGCTTTGCTTTATTAACACTAGATATTCATAAGTAAATAGATCCTCAACGAATTGCCGAATAATTTCATGTTCTTCTTTAATTGTATTCGCATTCATAATGAAACGAACTTCATCGGACCATTTCACGTTAAGAAAATCTTCAAAACAACCCCGATGGACTTTGTATCCATACTGATGTGCGACTCTCACAAGATGTGAAAACTTTATAGTATATTCGGTATGCCCCAAAAGGCGTATCGGAGTAGAATACCCATCAAATTGAAGCTTACAAAAATTATCGCCAATTTTCTGCAAACGCGATTCGCAACTATGCTCGCCGATATACGCGAAGGGCATCCCAGCTTCGCACAATTTCTCAACAGCTCGAATTGCACCAATGTTATAATTGAAAAATTCAGATTGCGGGATGGGGAAATTGTATTTGCGAAAATCATCCTTAATGCGAGCGATGAGTTCATTTTCATCAGAAAGATTATCAACAATTGCCTTTGTCTCAACATCGCACGCAGTAGGGAAATCGCCCATAATCTCATTGAAAATTGCAAGCTCAAAAGATGAAAGCGCCGTCGATGAGATATCAAAAAAATCTGCCAACACGAATTGCACGTTACTCCCTCCTGCGACTTCCTTCTGCCGGCGGTGCATTTCGGGGGAGATATCGATCATTGTCACGTGCAAATCCGGTTTTAGGCGTAGAAAATCGACCATCAAGTTTCCATACCCACCGCCCACTTCCACAATATTCGTAATTTCTTGAAGTGGAATTAATTTCTTTAAATGAGAATAAAGCGCTTCACCAAAAGAAACCGGTTCCATAAGCGCGCGGCGGCAGGGGCTTTGCTCATCATACAGCGAATTGCACACGGTAAGTTCCCATCCCAATGTGCAAAGATCATTTTTATGATATTCTGTTGTGCAATTCAAATACATAAAATTTAATATATTTAAAATTTAAAATTAATCTTCTGTTTTACAAGATTCTATATAAATTTCCACTCGGCGATTGTACTTGTGATCTTTTGTCTTTCGATATAATTCTGAAGGTTGCGTTCTGCCCTTACTGTACACTTCATAGATTGCTTTCACTCCACATCTTTCGAGTGCATTTTTCACCGCCATTGCCCGTGCCATTCCCAACCGCATGTTGTAGCTATCTCCACCCTTATAATCGGTATGACCAACAACTTTCAGGCAAAGTGGCTTTTGGTGTTTCAACTGCTGCGCAATTTTCGCAAGGCAATTGAGTTCCCCTTTCGAAATTTTCGACGATTTATATTCAAAATATATTGGCCGAATATTCAGCTTGAGAGGAGGAGATTGTGAAATCTGTGGTTCGGTAGGTTGTTGAATCTGCTTAGCCACTTTTGGTTCTTCTTTTTTTTCAATTTCTTCAAGCTCAATCGCGATTTTGCGCATTTCTCCTGGGCTCACATCAAAAGCCATTTCCACTGGTTTATACCGATCATCGCGAATTTGGACCTCAATTTTTGGAACATCGTAATTTGTTTTGACTTCACATATTCCTTTTTCATCGGTAGTTATGGTAATTTTTTTTACTTCCTGGACGCCTTCTTTTTGCGGCGGATATATGATCACTTCAATCGGCGCTGCAATTCCCTGCTGCCTTTTTTTATCTATAAGCGAAAACACAAAACCAGTATCAGGAAGCTGAATTACTTTTTTCGAAAGGAGAATAGCATAAACATCGCTCCCTCCTGCGCCACCCTTTCTATCGGAACAGAAGTATATTTTATCGCCGAGCTCTGTAATCGATAAATCGTTGTTTTCGGAATTAATTGGCAATCCAAGATTTATTGGTTCACCAAATTCGTTATTTATGTAGCTCACAAAATAAATATCCCATAGCCCAAACCCTCCAGGTCGATTCGACGAAAAATAAAAACCAGGCTTGCTGTGCGAAGGCATAAGGCCAAAATCGGAATAATCCGAATTTACGGGCTTTGGTAAAAGCTGCACATTGCTGGTAGAAATGCCATCAAGATCTGCTGAGTATATTTTCGATGAATAGATATCGTTACCTTTATACCGTGAAAAGAATATCGTTTTGCCATCTTTGCTCAAACTCGGTGCGCGTTCGTTTTCAATCGTATTTACCTCTCCTGTCAGCCGCTGGGGTGTGGACCACTTATTATTTTGTTTAAACGAAATGTAAAGGTCATTTGTGAGATAGTATACTGGCTCATTTGTTTTTGGAGGCCGTAGCGTTCCTTCTCGGTTTGATGAAAATAAAATAACGTTCCCATCATGTGAAATAAATGGTGTTTGATCATCATATTTCGAATTCAACTCATCAATTGGTTTTGGCAATGACCATTTCCCATCAATGCAATACGATATATATACTGTCTCTT
>JAOAAF010000008.1:0-38387 GCA_026419015.1 Spirochaetota bacterium | reverse complement strand
CGATATATAAATATCGCTATGCTCGGAATCACGCGGTTTCATTCCAAAGACCATGGTCGATCCATCGGCTGTAATTGAAGGATAAAAATCATCTCCCACAGTATTTATTTCCTTTACATTTGAAAGCACCATTTCTATCTCTTGCAATTGTGGGCTTTGATTTTGCCCCATAACGAAAATACACGGAATTGTCCCGAACAAAAAAGCAAAAAAAAGCAAAACAGATTTCCATTTCCTTTGCATCGCAACCCTCCCATTATTTTATTGTGTGCAATTTTCTGCACTGTATTCCATATTTTATATGGTCATTCCCTCCATAGGGGGATTAGCTTTTTTTGCGCATACCAGATACGCCATAACCGCGATGCTCACTATGCATGCGATTAATATGCCAATTATTTTATACTGCTCCTTACTTGGAAGCAATGGGAAATTTTGTATTTGATACCATACATCATATATTTTTTTTATGCACAAATCGAACGAATTCTTCATCCAATTCGAAAAAGATAAATGCTTCTTTCGTGACAAAATATCGAACTCGGCATTTTCGTACAGCGCCGGATCATCGGGATCAGCTAAAAAGTGAGCACCGCACGGGCATTGCACGCGCAACTTCCCCTTATCGATTGGAAAACGTAACCTGCGAAAACATGATGGACACGATTTTATAAGGTACATATCCCAAAACTAAAAATTAAGCCCTTTTAGTTTTTGCACGATTTCAGGGATTTCCGCATAGAAACGATTGAGTTCTTCATCGGTTATTCCGATAAGTTTAATTGCAACTTCGCTCAACTCATGGTATAACCCATCGCTTCCAATCCCAATTCCACCCATAAGGCAAATAGAGTTCGCAACATGGACATAAGACACAATTTTTCTGTGTTCTTCTGGTGCTTGTTCGGGCTGATGATGATAGCGTACAATATCTTTAAGAATTTGCGGGAACTTCCACTTTGAAAGTATCCGTTCGCCCACTTCCTGATGATCGTACCCTAATATGCTTCTTTCTGCCTGTTGAAAAGAAATGCCCTCTGTTTCAACCTTCGCCAATATTTCCTTAAAGGCGCTTTGCACAAAAAGCGCCAGTACGGTTTTCCCAACGTCATGGATGATTCCACCGGTAAATGCAATGTCGGCAATGGTACGATCTTTTTTTTCAAGAGCAATTTGTTTTGCTAACACTGCCACTGCAAGGTTATGCTCCCACAGCATTCCGCGTTGTAAATCGTAGCCAAGGATGGCACGATTGAGCACCGCTTTGGTCGCCACAACCATCACTGCATCTTTCACTTCTTTTATACCCAGAGTGACAATGGCGCGATCAAGAGACGTGATCTCTTTACCTTTGCTAAAATACGCGGAATTGCACAATTTTAAAAGATTCGTGGTAATGGCTTGATCCTTACTGATTTCTTGAGCTATTAATCGAAAATCAACATTTGGATCATTTACCATATTGATGACTTTTCCCACCACTTCTGGGATAGATGGAAGTTGATCGAGATTATTGATTACAGATTCAACTCGTTCTTTTATTGAGATTTGCATTATTGAACTCCCAACCCGGTGATCTTTTACACCTTATAGTAAATTTTCTCATGCCCTGCTGCTTTTATTTTCATCCTTCCATCTTCCAAAAAAAAATCCAATACCCTCCCGCAATTTCCTCCTACATCTTCTGCGACAATCGGGATATTTTTCTCTGCCAAAACCTTTCTGGCAACTTCAATATTTCTTTCTCCAATTTGTCCCAAGGTAAGATTCCCGCCAAACCGAAACATCGATGCGCCTCCTGCAATTTTTGCTGACATAAATTCGCGAGTACATCCCATCTTTAAAAGCTGATTGATTAAAAGCGGTATTGCCGTATCGGCGTATTTTTCTTTCACGCCGTCTTTCACCCAATTTGGCAGCAAAATGTGTGCAAGCCCACCAACTTTTTTCATCCGATCATATATGCAAATGCCAACACAACTTCCCAAAATAGTGCGAAGCACCGCCGGTTTGGTTGCAACTTCAATTTTTGCTACTCCCACATTAATAATCGAATCCATATAATTGCCAAAACTCCTTAAATCGTCACAGAAAAAACATTCTCTTTCAAATAGCTTTTATCCCAATACGCGGCATCGGTCTATATTGCAACTCTTTTTATTGCTGAATTTTGAAAAGGCATTTTGTTGATCAAAATATGTTCACAACCATGTACGATTATCTTTTCTGCGCACACCATTTTTTATGAATTCCATTTCCTGATCATCATCGTTTCAACATGAAAATATCTACCCCCGCACACATGAGCAATGAATATCAATCTTTTTTAAATTTTTCAATCATTTTTGCTCAATATCCCATGAATCTCATCCGACATAACTAGAAAGAATGAATCGATATGAAAATAGCACCCCGCATACAATGCACTTCGCTTATTTTGCCCATCATCGCTGCGTTCGGAATTGGTGGAAATCCCATGCCCCTCGAGGCGAACGATTGCATCCCAACGCTCCCTTCGCTCGATCGCCATAATCCGATATTGAAAGAAATCAGAACAGATATTAATAAAACCATATATGCGATTAAAAGCGCGCGTCCAATTGAAACGATGCCATCGCTTAAAATTTTTCGCTACAAAATCGAAAAGGGCGATACCTTTTGGTCAATTCTCACAGCAACGGGTTTGGACATCGACACAATTGTCTCGCTGAATTGCATTGGTTCCGCAGATGAAATAGAAGCAGGCAAAACTATTTTTATTCCAAACATGCGTGGCATAGTATTTCGCAATGCAAAAAACGCATCCTTGCATCATATCGCAGCTGCATTTAAAATTGCACCAGAATACCTCGCCCGCGCTAACGGTGGCAGCCTCGAAGAAATTTCCCAAAAAGAATATTTGTTTATCCCACTTGGGAAACTATCCTCAGTCGAACGCTCCTTATTCCTTGGAACGGGATTTTTAAATCCTTTGCGCGATTCGCAAAAAACATCGGATTTTGGAATGCGGCGCGATCCTTTTACTCATCGCAGGCAATTTCACGGCGGTATCGATTTAGCATGCAAGGTTGGAAGCAAAGTGTATGCTGCTCGCTCAGGTGTTGTTACATTTGCTGGATATAAAAACAACTACGGTTTTGTCGTTGAAGTATCGCACTCGCATGGCTATCGCAGCATCTATGGACATCTCAGCAAAATATTCGTATCTCCTGGAAAAACCGTTACACCGCACACAGTGCTTGGCCTTTCTGGAAATACGGGGAGATCGACAGGGCCTCATTTGCACTTTGAAGTGCGCCGCAATGCATCTCCAATCAATCCGCTCGTTCTCACACGATCCTAATCGATGATATCCAACAGGGTATAGAGATCTTCCCCATCTTCTGGAAATTCAGCAGAGAGAAACGTCACCAAAAGTTGAACTTCTTTTTGTTTAAAATATTGTATGATTTCATTGCGCACAGTATTCGCGAGGGGAATAGCATACTTTTTGTTTTTCCCCGGTAGTACAAGTATAACTTTATTCCGATCGAAGCGAACAGAAAAATCGGTATCGGAAAGCCTTGTGCGAATAATCATTTCGAGCGCATCGATTATTCTACGCGCTTCCATTCGACCATAAAGCGTATAATACCGCTTAAAATTTTTTATTGAGAACATTACAATCGTAAGTGGTATTTTTAGATTGCGCGCATTTTGTAATTCAATTTCAATTCGCCTCAAGATCGGTTCGATGAGGTCCATATATCTGTTTTCGTAAACATCTAACGCTTTCAAGTTTAAAATATAGGAAAAAAGAACTGTAGAAAGCTGCGTTAACTTCCCGTGAATCTCCTTTTCCCTCTCAAAATCTATAATATCAAACACCAGAAGAAATCCAACGAGCTTTTTCCCAAACTTAAATGGATATACCCATAAAAGTGGCATAATCTTTAACCGGCTTTCCGAGAATGCATCGATTACAGGCTTTAGCCTTTTATGATCATCAACCTTCACGCACTCTTTTAGTGCAGCAATGTATTCAACAAGCGGGCTTTCATACGGAAGGGTAAATTCCTTTGACCGAAGGGATAGCGTATCGTTTTTCTCTACAAAAAGCGGTTCAAATCGTTCGTTCCTTTCATTGTCGATGAAAATTGCATAGCTCATGATCCCCAATTTATGAAATTCTGTGGCAATCATTTCATCGAGGCGGCGAAGATTAATATCGCTTGCCATTCTTGCCTTAAGCGCCTCAACATGATGAACATATTCCAACTCGGTTTTGAAACGCTCGTGTTCATCCCTTAAACGCTCTATTGAATTAACCTTTTGCAATGCAATTGCAGAAAGTTCTGAGACAGCAGAAATGAATTCTTTTTCTGCATCGCTATAATCGCCTATAGTAATCTTTTCTCCTAATACAATAGCACCGAGCACTTCACCATCGCATACCATTGGAGAAAGCAAGCGGGCATCAATCGAGATGAATCGGTAATAATCATCGCTGAAGGCAGGTTGATTTTTAAACTCGTCCAAATCGACGATCTGTTTGCGCGAAATTACCCTCGACACTATTCCTTCGGTGGTGTCAAAATACATTTTTTTATTTCGAATAGTTACCCCGCGCGAATCTCCAAAAATCCACCGCGTAGGATTTTGGGGATCAGCAATGAAAATTGAAGACGACGAGGTACCAATTTGCCCCATAATTGAAAACAAAATTGTATCGAAAAGGCTTTTGCGGTTATCGCAACGCATAATTTCTTTTCCAATTTCATGCAACACAAGAAAATCCTGATACTGTTTTCCCCGTCGTTCGAGCGATACGCGATCATTGTGAAGTTTTTCTTCCTCATCTATTATAATCTTTTCGTTCGCCTCTTTTGGGGCGCCTGTGCTTTCCATAACCTCTTCTTGCGGATGGGTCTTTCGTGGAGCTTTTTTCCCCACAATCACAGGCGCATCTTCAGGCCCAAGCGGATCATCTGCAAACAGCTGATAACCTGCTAAACGCGAAATGTCTTCCATCTCGCCGTTTATGGAAGGTTTATCTTTCGGAGTTTCTTCCCTCTCTAATTTTTGGAAAGATGTTTGTTTTTTTAAAACTTCCTGGGGGCTTGCTGGCTCCTCATTCGGAAGAGAAAAAAGATCATCACTCTCAGTTTCAAAGCTTACTTGCGAAACGGAACGAGCGTTGTTAAGGGAAGTGGATTCATTTTCTTCTAAAATTATGGGCTCAACTTTTTCTTCGCCGAACAATTCTTTCGAATTTGCACCTTCATCCAGATCGCGTAAAAGCGATTCATCGAGATGAATTATTTCTTCATCACTAAGTGTTTCATTTCTCGCATCATCTCGAACATGATGGCTATCGTCAACTATTTCTTCTTTACCCGCACTGCTTTCCGCTGTATTTGCCGTCTGCATTAGTTCAGTATCCGCAGGTCCAGGGATTCGATCAATAATGGTTTCCTTCCCTCTTTTGTTTATTTCCGATTTGTATTTAAGCGCCTTTTCCAGCAATCCCATAGTTTATTGTTCTAATTCGTTCATAATTTTTACGTACAAATTGTAATATTCTGAATTTGCAAATTTCCGTATTAATTCTTCGGGAAGCCACTCGAAAAGGCCGTCGAGATATTTTAAAAGCTTTTTGAGATCCTGCCTTTTTTCTGGTTCGAAGCTATTAACAAAACGCTCCACATCACTACTATCGTCAATAATTACAATTTCATCGGTAATATCGATAATATCGTCAACACGCTTTTTCCTTGTCCTTCGATAATTCAGCAACACCCGCCGAATGTCCTCAATGCTTTCTTCGAATACTACTGCATCTCTCATCGTTAAATCTCTCTCAATGCTCTGCTTCTCAAGAGCAGTGAGTTCTGAAACAGAAGAACCAACATAACGACAATTTTTTAAAAGATCAAAATCCGCAGGAGCTTGATCGAGACCAATTTTGCGGTCCAAAACTTTAGAGAAATCAACTTCTTTATACTCTACTAAAAATACCGAATTTTCAATGTCATGAATTTCCGCATCCGAAAGACCAAAAATTTCCATTGCAGGGGAAAGTTTTCGTTTTTGTCGCTTTTGTTCTTCTACGGAAAAATCAGCTTCCCTCACTGCCTCACCAATAAATACCTCATCGATGTATGCAATATCCTCATCTTTAAATTTATATTCTTCCGAAAAATCGACCAACAGATCCTCAAATGCCATTGTAGTTCCGCTCATAATTGCAGCTAATTGCTCTTGATCTTCTTCTTGGGTGGCTTCTGGAATCACTCGCGCACTACCTTCACCGATGCCAATTACCCCAACCACAGTTCTTTCAAGCTCGCTATCGAGGAAAATTGTGCGAGCATTATCTTCTTTTCTTTCTCTCTCTACCATCACATCATCAATGACAAATCCCTTCCCCCTCGCTTTCGCAAAAGCGAGATCTTGAGGAATTTTCTCAAGCGAAACAATGATGTTTTCTCCCATCGCATCGCGGGACATTTCGCTTTTTTCTCCGTAGTTTCGCTCAATGAAAATCTCTTCGGATTCACCATTGCCTCCATGGACGTCTTCCACTTCTAGTGGAATCGCTTCTTTTTCAACTTTCTCTTCCTCCGATTTCAATGAACGAGGAGCACTCTCGAGGACATCCGCATCCGCTTGGGGGAATTCATCAACGATTTCAATTGATTTTGCCTTTTCTATTGCAGCGGATTCGCGTTCTTGCGCTTCAGTATCATCGACATCCAAAACAATGGGTTCAGCAATCACCTCGCTCGCTTCTTCGTAATGGTGGTTGCTGTCTTCACCATTTATTTCAGCAGCCTCTGTGGCAAGCATTAACTCCTCTTCTATGGGGTGTTCTTCTACTTTTTCGTTTTTTTCAACGCGTTTCGATTTTTCTTCGCCTTTTCCGCGCGATGGTTGATGATGCATTGAGGTATGCTGCATATCCGATTTCGCGCTTTGAATGTCTTTTCTTTCCAAAGTTGTTTCATCGTCGATGGGAATGAGATCCATTGCATCGAGTTCTTCAATAAGATCCTCTGCTGTGAGAATGAGAATATCTTCATTGGCAATCTTTTCCGCTTCGCGCAAATCAACTGGTTGAAGTGAGTGGATATCAAAATCTTTCGCAAGCGATTCCGCGACATCCTCAGGTAAGGTTATTGAAAGGCGAGAATTATCCTTTTGGGGTAAAACATTTTCTTGCGAGTGCACCTGCGTAACGGTATCCTCCGTTTGCACATGGTGCGGATCTTTATGTGTTACTTGCGCACTATCTGGAAAAACTTCCTCAACCAAACGTATTCGCGAAGATTGTTTGGGGAGATCCTTCGCACGAAAAGCATCGGAAACGTAATATGCATCTTTTGAAGCGATATTCTTTTGTTCGCTAATTGGCACTGCTTCATCGGTTTTCATGACCTGTGAGTTAATCATCTCACCGTGTACGCGATCATGCATCGATTGTTCGTCAATAGAATTTGGGGATCTGTTTACGTTATCAAAAATTTCCCCCTCCCCAGTACCAAAAATTCCGCCATCAACGCGAATATCATCTTGGATGGGATGATCCTGTGGTTTTAAATCATCGCCCATCTTATCGAGTGGATCGGAAGAGGAAGATACCTCTTTAATGCGATCGATTTCAGCTGAGAGTGAAATTAAATCGGGGATGATAGCATCGGTTGTGGGCTCCACTTGAAAACTATCGTTTTCAGGCTCTTTATGAGGTTTGCGAACATTGCTCTTAAATACGATAACATTTTCATTGTTTCGTTGAGTCTTTTCCTGCTCACTTTCCCCCACCCTCTCCACGATAATCTCATCGAGAAGTATATCATTCTCAATCATTTCTTTTTTGCGCTTTGATACTGACATGGATACTAAGCCAATTGTCCAATGAGTTTAATTCCAATTCACGTCCTTCACAGGCCACGTTAATTCATACTTATTGGATTCTCACTCTTAAATATATACGAAAAAACACCATAATTCAAGAAGTAATTTTAAAAAATATGCATTAAAAATCGCTGTATTTCATTATCGACATAACTTTTTGCTTTTTATATCATTATTCAAAACGTCATGGAATGTCGCACCTCGTCATTTTAAAAAAAAACCCGCCTCTTTTGGCGGGTTTTCCAATTCGCGAAAGGGAATAGTTCATTTTCGCTGCACACCATAACGATCTGCCGCGCGTAATGGTTCATCTGACCACAAATACCAATCCATATTGCCCATATTTTATTAACTACACTTCCACAATCGCCTCTGCGGGACATACATCCACGCATGTGCCGCAATCAGTGCACGCATCTTTATCAATTACGTAGACGTTTTTCCCTTCACTTATTGCATTGCTCGGACATTCTTCCGCACAGCTTCCGCACATCGTACACGCATCGGTAATTTTATATGCCATTGCTTCCTCCGAATACTGGTAATCTTTTAATAAAACTCCGTTATTGGCATCCGATTGATATCATCAATCATCTTTTTCACGAATTCGCCGCAAACGAGAATTTCGAACGAAATGGCATGCGCAGCAGCGCTTTGTCAAGAAAAATAATAATATTTACATTTTTTACATTCTTTGCGATACTTCCATTTTCTGTGGGACATTCATATTTTTTAAATATATCTCCACCGCCTTGTTTACGCTGCTTTCCCCATCATAAAAAAGGGTAAGAATTGGTTTTTGAACATCGTGCTGAATTTGACAAAAAATCGATGCAGTAATATTGCCAGGCATACACCCAAAAGGGGCACAATTAACAACCATAGACGCACCATCGTCGAAAAACTTACGCGTACGCCCAATTGTTAAAATTGCCTCGCCCTCAAACCGAAGGGGCAAATATTTTATTCCTTCATTTAATACGTCCTCAATAAGCGGTTCCAATCGATTTCCCATAAGCGAACGAAATGCGTATTCAAATTCATGAGCGCGCGCATACAAATATGAATGTTTCACATTTGCGAGTGCTTTTTTGATGGGATTTTTCGACCTGCGTTGAGTAATGTAGTTTTCGAACCACGAGGTGTACAATACCCATTCTGATATTGGAGACAGCCACGCCTCACCATAGCACGCCTCGATTGTTCGGATGAGATTATCATTGCAAAATGGATTGCACCTCACGTATATTTCGCCCACTATCCCAACCAACGGGCGAGGTGTTGGCTCATGTGGTATGGACAAAATTTCTTCAACGGCATGAATGGTTTCTCGCAATACGTTTGCTTTTTGTTCTATCCGACGTTCAAGAAGTTGAAGCAATTCTTCAACAATGGAATCCGTTTCACCTCGATGCAGTTCATATGGCCGAACTTTCAAAATTGCTTTCATTATGTAATCCGATGCGAGGATGACATCCCACAGGTAACGCCGAAGGGATGAAGGCATTCCCATATACGAGTTAACTGAGGTAGGGGCAAAAATCATTGTTTGCGAAAATCCCTCCCGATCGAGGATACGTCGATGAAGTACCGCATACTGCCCAAAGCGACATGGGCCTTCAGCGGTGGGCATAAATATCGCTTGCTTGGCAGGATTGGCATTAAGTTCTCTCATTTTTTTGAGAAACGCCCCAATGGTGGCAGCCGCAGGTAAACATTCGCTCCCCCGTATGCTTTGCTTCCCAATTTCACCAGCACACTCATCTTCTGGTGGCAGCGCTTCCGCATTGAAACCCCATGCGCGAAACCCAGCGGCAAAAAGCCGTGCACCAATTTCGTGCATTGGAGGAATCCACAGCGTCCGCGATTTCTTATTCCATCGACCCACAAAAGGAGATCGTTCGGAAGATGTGGTTTCGCAATCGCGTGTGTCTTCCATGATGATATCCAAAAATGCTTCTATTCGGGTAAGATATCCTGTTTCCGAACCATGTTCATCAAGTTCAATGATAAGGTACGGCTTGCCTTCCATGATCGCTTCAAACCGCGAAAGCACAAAGGAATCCGGCCCACACGAAAAATTGGTGAGATATACCGGATATACGTTTTTCATGGCCTTTATCTTTTTTGCCATCCGCAAGATAAGCGAACCATAATTCCAGTACATGTGCGGAATTTCATCTTCCTTTTCGTCAATGAGCATCTCAAATGGAATCACATCCACGCCGTATTTTGCGAAGTGATCGGGCAAATGGAGATTGAGAAGCGTATCGTAAAGATTATACGGTCGCCCAATGAATACAACGAACTTTTTGCCAGTGGAACGAGCATTTGCAATTGCAGTGCACCCTTTTTGAAAACGAATTTTTCGACGAAAATTAAGCTCGTTTAATGATTTTTCAAACGCAATAGCGATTTCATCTTTCCCAATTCCATACGGTTCAAATACTCTGTGCAGCTCTTCAACGATCATTGTATGGGTATCGCGGAAATCGACCACAGGCATGAGAATAGTCTTTCCAAAATCCATGGAAGCAGCAATCGATGCGATTGAAATTACATACGGACAAAACACGCGCGGCATGCCATTTCTTTGCATCTTTTCGCTTACAAGCACAGGAGCAAAAAGAATATCGACCTGATGATTTCGCGCAAGCTGTTCAAAGTGCGCAAGGGCAAGCTTTACTGGAAAACAAAAATCGGTGCGCGAAATTTTCACTGCTCGCTCTCGAAGCGATTTTTGGGAAGGGTCTGAGACGATAACCTGAAAATTCAAAAGCGAAAGAAATGTTTGCCACAGCGACAAGTAATTGAACATCGAAAGCATCATGGGAATGCCAACAGTGCCACGGCTACATTGCGAAATTGCTGTTGTGGACGTATTATCTTTCGCGAGGATGGCATCGAACGCAGATGCGATATAGTTTCTTCCGCGTTTTTTCAGCTGACCCACCTCCCCTCGCCCGCATAGTTGTCCCCACGAAGCGGTATCGCCATTGCGAAAATTCGCATACGTAATCGCACACCGATTTGTGCAATCTTCGCAGATTGCACGGTGAAATGTGGGCAATGCGGTAAGCGAGTCAAAACCGCGAAAGCGCGTAGAACCCTTCATCCGCTGGAGAACTAACCTCGCTGCACCCACGGCACCCATCACATGGCAATACGGCGAAACCACAATTTCTTTCCCCGTAAGAATCTCAAACGCTGCGACCAGCGAAAAATTGCGCGCCGTTGCACCTTGGAAGAAAATTTTTGTGCCCGTTATTGGTCGCGTTCCCACAACCCGATTGAGATAATTTTTTGCAATCGCAAACACAACCGCAGCGAGCGCTTCTTCTTTCGAATGCCCTTCGCGCAGAAGTGCATTGATATCCTGTTCCATAAACACGGTACACCGATCAGATGCCTGCGGTGCACATACGCCAATAACGCGTTTCCCTATTTCGTGTACTCGAAAACCGAGCCGCTGAGCTTGCTCTTCAATGAAACTCCCGGTCCCCGCAGCGCAAACAAAATTCATATTATAATCGACAACCACTCCTCGCGAAGCGCGTATGTACTTCGAATCTTGTCCGCCTATCTCGAATATCGTTTCAATCGATGGATCGATGTGAAAAGCACCCGCAAAATGTGCGCTGATCTCATTAATGATTAAATCTGCACCAACCACGGCACCAACGAGTTTTCTCCCCGATCCGGTTGTGGCACAAGCGCAAATTTCCACTGAGTTGTTTCCAATTGCTTCTTTTAATTCTGCGAAAAGCCGTGCCGCTGCACCAAGGGGGTTCCCTTGCGTGCGCGCGTAGATATCGACAATTACTTCATGCGAATGGGCATCGAGAAGGACAAGCTTCGTGCTGGTTGAACCGATGTCGATTCCCACCGCTGCCTTGCCAGAAAGTTCGCAATGCTTATGAATGCGAACCTCGCAGCCATTTTTCTCACAAAACACCACATCGCGTTCACCAATAATTCTCGAATTCTTTAGTTCGAGTTTTTTCCGAGCAGCGCTTCCTTTTGTCTTTAGAGGGAATTGCACTGCAGCATTTTTAAAACCCTTCCTGTGCAATAACGCACTCCCCCACGCACCAAAAAAATGCCCCATTTCATGAAATCGCGCTTGTGGGAAGAGCCTCGATGTCCAATAGCGAATCGTTGGATTTAAAAATAATCCGCCAATGAAAAGCACTTCTTCATCGGGAAGCTCACCCCGAAAAACAGACTGAAGCATTGTCATTGAAACCCCACGACAAAGGCCCGACCACAGCGCATGTTGCCCATACCCTTCTTGCTGACGATGAACGACGTCGGATTTGGCAAACACGGCACAACGCGTTGCAATTGTTGGCGGACTTTCATCTATCGGGATCTCGGCAATATCTGAATAAGAAAACCCAAGGCGATGCATTTGCTCATCGATAAACGAACCGGTCCCCGCAGCGCACAGAGTATTTTGGCGATACGATTCAAACTGCATACGATCATCGAGACCAATAAGACCTATCGAAGCCGCACCCACGCATACGACAGTGCGAAATTTTAACCTCAACATTTCCATCGCCGCGATGATTGAGGCAATTTCATCAATCTCTATTTCGCGCGCACAAATATTTCTCAATAGGCTCGCATGGCAGCCTGTGAGTGCAACCGAATCGAATAAATTCGATGGCAATGCTTTCGCAGGATCGCCACAATGCTCCTTGTATTCCGAAAAAACAATACTGCCCCGTGCATCTATCGCCACAATTTTCACAAATTTACTTCCACAATCAATTCCGTACTGCATACATCCCCCTTTACGACGACCGTAACAGGAAGATGCGTTTCCCCGAAAAAAATCAAACATTTTTTTAAAATATGTTTTTATTTAAACAAAAACTGATTTTTTGTTCGATTATTAAATCATGGAAATTTTGAACGCGCCGATGAGGGAAATTTTTCACACTATATAGTCTTTCCGAACGGGACTCCACGAATCGTATACAATACAAGGCCCTTCTATGACTTCGGCACCGTGAAGGGCATGTGACGGCACGCATACCACATCGCCTGCACCCACAATGCGCTCTTCGCCTTCCACAAAAAAGCGAAGCATGCCAGAAATTACCACGCTTATCTGTTCATGCTCGTGCGAATGCACTGGCAACACTGTCCCCGGTGCAAGGGTTACAAACGTTACCATGAGATTTTGCAAATGAACTGACTTAAGGGTAATGCCTTGTAAAATTTCCTTTTGGGGCAGATTGCTGATTTTAAAAAATTTCATCGCATTCCTCTTTATTAGATTTTCCCCTTTCATGCAAAAGAGATTGCCACAGAACAACAATGGCACACACAATGGCAATGCATTATAAAAATGCCGCAATAACTTTTTTATCATGAACGGTTGTTTTCACAGAGTGCGGGGACTATTACTCTTGTCGTGTGCTATTTTTGGAGGGTCGATCCCCTTGTATGCAAACTTTTATACAAAACTTGTTCCTTTCGACACAGATGCTTCTGTGATCGTCAAAGAAAAACTTTATTCAATAATGGAAAAATACCGCATCATCGGAATGAATTTTCTCATCATAAAAAACGGAGAAGAAATCGGATACGGGTGTTTTGGGTACGCTGATTTTGAGCGCAAAATCCCAATGAAAAAAACTACTATCTTCCGCATCGCTTCCATCTCAAAACCAATTGTCGCAGCAGCAATCTTGCAACTCGTTGAAAAAAAGAAATGCCGTTTGAATGATGATGTGAATCGCTATTTGAAGTTTACTCTTAGAAATCCCTATTTCAAAAATAGACCAATTTCCCTACGACATCTCCTCACGCATACATCGGGGTTGTGCGATGATGGGTACTATTATGAATTTTTACAGGCATCGTACAGCGATGCTCCCCCGCCGATTTCCTCGATTCTACGTTTTGAAGGAATTTATTATTCAAAAAAAAGTTGGAAAAAACATCCACCAGGAAAAAATTTTCATTATTCAAATTTGGGGTTTGGCGTTATTGCCACCATTGTGGAGAAAGTTTCCCACCTCCGGTTTGATGAATACTGCAATCGCTACATCTTTCACCCATTAGGGATGCGCGCAAGCTTTAATGTTGATGATTTCGAAAACATCGATGACTTCGCGGTACTGTATTCGCACAAAAGCGAAAAAGAAAACCAATCGAAATATTCCGAAAAAAACGAATTCGAACCTACGATGGATGTCTACCGAGGAATTCGACCGCGGAAAAAAAATTTTGTTGGATGGAAACCTGGATACAATGCCGTTGTGCATTCCCCGCAGGGCGGTGCCCGCGTTTCAATAATCGATCTTGCAAAGTTTATGAATGCACTCATGCACGATTGGCGTATAGAAGGAAAAACGCGCATTCTTTCACCTGCTTCGATAAAAGAGATGCGAAAAGTCCAATGGAAGGGAATTCTCCATAATGGCCTTTACAGGGAAACAGGACTGGGGCTTACGATAACGAGAAATCTTATCGCCGGTGAAACGCTTTACGGACATAGCGGAAGAGCGTACGGGTTTCAGGGGATGATGTTCTTTAATCCAACAAAAAAATACGGGATCATTATCTTCATGAACGGTGGCGATTACTATAAAGATGAAAAAGAACCAGCGGAATTCCACAACATCGAATTGGAACTCTTTCGGCTTTTGCATGAAAAATATATTGCCAACAACACATAAATCTTTATAATTATGAATATTTTTATTGGTTTTTAAATAAACCGAAATGAACTTAAAAATTTTTTCTTTAAAAGGATTTTTCATTTATGAATAAATGTGTCATCTTTTTGTGTTTATTTATTTTTGCCTTACTTCCCAAAACATTGCTTCCACAAGAAAGCACCTCATCGCAAAACAATGACTCAGCACAAATAAAGACTTTCGAAAACGATATCATCTTTCGCGCATACATTAGTCGCCCATTCCTTACTCTCGCATTACGCCATTATCCTCCAAAGGGGCAAGAAAACCTTTCACAACCGGTCCGATATGTGCCGAACACTCTGGCGCATTGGGGTGCGAGCATCTCTTGGCTCGGTTTTGGCCTTTCTTTGGGCTTCGATTCGCCAAAATCCGAAAAAGATGAAACGCAATACGGCAACACGAAATACTACGATTTTCAAATTTCATTTTACGGCTCACAATATGGTTTCGACGCGTATTATCAAAATTATAAAGGATTTTATCTGCTCGAACCGGACAAATATGGCTATCGGGCAGGGAGTGCAGAAGCTCTCAGAGACGATATTGCGGCAAAGACGATTGGATGTAATATCTTCATTGCGTTTTTCGAAGAGTTTTCCTTTAGCGCCGCATTCGATCAGTCCCAACGCCAGATTTCAAGTGCGTGCTCACCCGTGGTGATGATTTCCTTCAATCGCTTCTCAATCGAAAGCAATCGATCAATTATTGTCCCATCTCAGGAAATATATTATGGGGAATTTACTGGTTACCGCGGGGGAGATTATACCGGCCTTGCGATTGTGCCGGGAATAGCAGCGACATATTTATTTTTCACGTATTGCTATATCTCTGGCGTTATTTTTATCGGCTCGGGCCTGATGCATAAAGAATACACCACGGCTGCAGGCGGCATTACAGAAAACAAACCATTTGGCAAATTAAATCTTCGCGTTTCAATTGGATATAACGACGACGAACTTTTCGGAGGAATTCAAGGACGATTCGACTTTACTGCATCGGAACGTACCTTTCGGCGCGATTTAAACGAAGAAATGACCGAGGTAATTGCAACTACAGGCAACATTGAAATATTTTTTGGTAAACGATTATAAGTTTATTTCGCATATCGATTAATTTTTCATTCAAATATGCCGACAATAACATGAGAGGACGAAATTAATGCAAGTGATCGGAACCAACGGCCTGAAAGCAAGAAAATATACAATACTTCGTTATACCCGCACAGGATTATTTCTTCTTGGTTGTATCGCGTGCATTTCCATTATTGCCATAGGAACGCTGTTTTCATCAACAAGAGAGAAAAAGAAAATATCCTAAGTATTTATTGCAATTACCCAAAAAAATTGCCTCTATATTTCATTCAATGCTCGGAACTTCGGGTCGTAATGCTATCACTGATGGGAATTCTTCGATTACTTTCATCGATTTCCATTTCCCGCTGCGAAACCGGAAATAAAACACCAACCCAAGGAGGGAAATGTATGTTGTCGCAATTGTCCAGCACGCAATAATGCCAAAACCGAACACATTAAGCGCCAAATATGTAGGAATTACTAATACCGAAGTTGAGAGGCTTGCAATAACAAGCATCACAAAGCGGGTATCGCCTGCCCCTTTTATTGCCGATGCGAAAATAATGCTCGCCGTATCGAAAAGAGAATAGACAGCAACAAAACGGAGCAGCACCTTTGTGAGTTCGTATATTTGGGTGAAATCAACGGTTTGTGAATTGCTCGAAAACGGTTGTATGAATACATATGGCGTTACCACGTAGAAAAAAGAAATACCCAGCATATACGCAAATGTCAGCAAAAATCCAACCTTGCTCACGCGCTCAGCTTCATTGGGTCGCCCCGCACCAATAAATTGTCCTACCATAGTTGAAACTGCAATTCCAAAACCAATCATTGGCATAAATGCCAACGTATTTATATTAAATGCAATGTTCGTGGCAGCCAACGCCACAGTACCGAGTTTTCCTACTAACAAAAGGAAAATTGTGTATCCCGCCACATCGATGAAAAACTGAACACCATTTGGAAAGCCAAAACGCAAAAGGCGAACAAAAAGCAACGGTTTTATTGCCCATCCGCGAATGGTGTGATATTGCAGATTATTTTTTTTCGTGTAAATACATACCGCATATAACGCAAAATTAAACACTCCAGCGCATACCGTTGCCCACGCTGCCCCTTCTATGCCGAGGCGGGGAAAACCCCAATTGCCAAAAATCAACAAATAATCTAAAAATAAATTTATTGCGGTTGTGGCAAGATTGTTCCACATTACAAGCGCATTTTCTCCACGACCGATAAAAAACGAGGCGAGGGCCGACGAACCGATTGCAGGAAATGCTCCATAACACAGGATTCGAAAATAGACCACTTCAAGTTTCTGAATTGGCTGTTCGTGACCAGCATGTGCAAAAATTTCTTCTGAAAAAAAAGCACATACAAAAAGCACCACGCCGCCAATTATCGATAAATACAATCCTTGCCAAAGAATTGGTCCAACCATTTTGGGTTGATTGGCACCGACGTACTGCGCCACAAACGTGCTTACAAAACTTGCTATTCCGATAAAAAAACTCATAATGGTAAAATTAGTAATACCAGCTGGCATTGAGGCTGCCAATGCTTCTGGAGAATACCATGCGAGGAACATTCTATCCACAAAATGCTGGATGCTCCACGAGCCTGTGCTTACAATAAGAGGGAGCGCCATAGAAACTAAACGGCGCCCACCTGCTTCTTCGTTCCAGCGCAGCAATTTTTTGATGTTATTAATAATTCGTTCCACTGCGACCATACGACAATTTTCAATCATGCCAACAAGCGCCGTCTCGTGCAATCTGTCAATTGATAAAAATTGCACGTTGTGTTGCACATACTTGCTTTCCTTACTTCTTGACAAAAGTCGCATTGTCATAAAACACTGTCGCATGCACCGTAAAGGCCTGTCAGTTTTCGCCAATTGTGCGATGGCAGGTGAAAAACTTATCCCACACAGGAGGGAATTATGAAAGTTCAAGAATTGTTCGACCTCACAGGCAAAGTTGCAGTTGTTACCGGTGGAGGGAGGGGAATTGGTAAATTCATCGCCGAAGGGCTTGCAGAAGCAGGCGCAAACATTGTAATTGCATCTCGAAAATTCGAAAAGCTTGAAAAAACAGCTCAAGAATTACAAACGCTTGGCATCAAATGTCTGCCCGTGAAATGCGATATGGGGAATAAAGATGATATTCTCAATCTCGTCGATGTTACCATGAAGGAATTTGGAACGATTGACATTTTGGTAAACAATGCGGGAATTACCTGGGGAGCTCCCACGTTAGATTATCCACTCGAACAATGGGATAGAATTTTCAATGTTAATGTCCGCGGCGTATGGATTCTCTCGCAGGCTGTTGCAAAAATAATGAAAGAAAAGGGCGGTGGTAAAATGATTAATATTTCTTCTGTGATGGGTTTTCGCGGCTCAATTGAGGAAGCACATCCTGCTGTCGCATATAATTCATCAAAAGCGGCCATAAATCTTCTAACCATGAATCTGGCAATAAAACTCGCGCGATATAAAATTTACGTAAATGCAATTGCGCCGGGATTTTTCCATACCGATATGATGGGATATTTGGATAAAGAAGAACTGAGGCCACTTCGCGATGCGATGTTGGCAACTATCCCAATCCCACGCATGGGCGAAGCGGACGACATTAAGGGACTCGCGGTATTTTTAGCATCGAAAGCTTCCGACTACATTACGGGAGCAATCATCCCTGTTGATGGGGGACTTTTGGCAAAATAAGCGATTTTGCATCGCAGTGAAATTGCTCAAAAATAAAAAGGCGTGGAAAACACACACGCCTTTTTGCATCACCCTTATGGAAATCTATTTGCGACGTATGCATTTTTTCAATACGTCCTTTTTCCCAAAATATGATCGACAAGGCGCATTACCGAATTCACATAGCCAAATTCGTTATCGTACCAAAAATTTAAATCCACCATCGTGTAGTAATTTTCTCCCCGCTTTGAAGTTCTTCGATGCGTAAAAAGCGAATCGTAAATTGTCGAATAGGGACTTCCAATAATATCCGAACTTACCAATTGCTTTGTTGAATAAAGCATAATTTCAGGGTGCGCTGCAGAATAGTTTTTAAATATCTCATGCACATATGCGTTGTCAAACTCGCCCATAATTGTGACATCCAAAATCACAATTGACCCAGTGTTGGTTGGCACGCGAATGGACGAAGCCTGCGAACCAATGCCAAGTTGTCGAATTTCCGGAATAACTTCCAACACCGCATTCGCTGCACCCGTAGAAGTTGGAATAATATTATTCAAAATGCTACGGCGTTTCCGCGTATCTTTATCTCCCGTTTTTGGAAGCACATCGAGCACGCTTTGGGAATTAGTAACCGCATGTACTGTGGTGAGCGAATACGAAATGAATTTCTCACCAAAATGGTCGACTAACGCCTTAATCGCAGGGGCACAGCAGTTCGTGGTGCACGATGCATTCGAAATAATTGCATGCTTTGCATCATCGTACCAATGAAAATTTACGCCACCGACTAACGTAATGGAATCGTCGGGAACTGCTTCGCCCTTATTTTTTGTTTTAAAAGGGGCCACCAATATAACTTTCTTCGCACTATTGAGATGCCCACGCAACGAATTTTCATCGCGCGATGTGGGATCTGTCATCTTCCCTGTGGTATCGATCACTAATTCAACTCCGTACTTTGCCCATGGGATATTGCCGGGTATTCTGCACTTTGGATCTGTAATCCATATAATTTTTACACCATTCATCCATACATGGCCATCTTTTATTTCAATCTTTGAAGGCGACTGACAACCGAAAAAAAACCGCTCGTATGGGCCGTAGGTAGAATCATAGGACAAATACATGGCTAAATCATCCATCCCTTTTCCCGTTTCGCGTCCTGTTGATATTACCACTTCTTTGTATTCCTTTTTTGCAGTGATCAGCCACACAAGAAGCTTTCCTATTCTTCCAATTCCATTGATACCAATGGGAGATTGTGCGTTTAACGAAGCCATTTTCTTTTGCTCCTCCATCTCAATATTGGTCACATCGATGCGCGCTGGATTGGGCGCGTGCGATGATAACCGGCAAACACATTGCCTGTTGTGCCATCAATCGTAATAAAGTCCCCCTCTTTAAAAACGCGCCTCCCATTTTCTCCTGCTCGGCATTCTACAATAGCCTGATTTTTCTTTTCATCTATTCTCATAACAGAAAAATCGCTTACCCCCGACTTCTCGAGTCGCCGCATTTGCAACACCGCGTGTGAGGTCATCCCTCCCACACAGGTGAGAATGCCATCGGACTTCATAAGACCAATCACATCCTCGGGATTGGTTTCCGGCCTTACCAAAATGATGCGATCGCTTGGATATTGTTTTCTGATTTCATCTATTCGATCGATATGAAAGACAATTCTTCCCGAAACAGCACCACCTGAAGCTGCAAGCCCCTGCCCTAAGTAATCCTTCTGAAGTTTTTCTGGTTCTTCGTCGATGATGTCATACTCAAATACATGCTTCGTCATGCCGCGCACCTGCAAGATGTACAACTCATCATCCTCACAAGTAAATTCAATTTCCACATCATTGCCCCAACTATCGCGGATACGCTTCACAGCTTCTGCTAACCGCCGGTAGTGGTGTGGGAAAGAAGTTTCCAGCGAAGGGTACTCTGCGGATTTTGCATGTAGCTTCTTTTGCTCTTCGCTTATAGGGAATACTCTTGCGACCCCGCTCACAATGTCGTGCCCCTGGGCGCGCGTTTTATACTCACCAAAAAGCGAAAGCTTTTCTCGTCCCACATATTGGCTATGCACAACACCTGTGATGCTGCTTGGTTTTATATTTCCAAAAACCATTCGTTGCACAATTACCGCCGTTCCCCATTCGTCGGAAACATTGATAAACTTTCGATAATTCCGTGCGATGGGGGATTCCCACGATTGAAAAACAGCAAGTATCGCATACAGAAGTTGTTCATACGGATCCTTGGGAATTGAATATCCATAATCGTTGATCACATAACGGTATTTTCTCGTTAACAACTTCATTTGAGTTCCAGTCAATTTCTCTTTTAAATCGACACCCGCTTCGCTTTTTGCAATCGCCATAAGATTTTCAAACACCGAACGATCGATCCCATACAGAGAAATTCCGAAATCTTGAATTAGGCGGCGGTAGCAATCGTACGCAAACCACGCATCAACGCGAGACAATCGATCGAGTATTTCTTCTGTAATGCCAATGTTGGTAATAGTATCCATTACCCCCGGCATTGAAAATACCGCTCCGCTTCGTGCCGAAAGGAGGATGGGATTTGCGGGATTCGCGAATCGCCCTTTTGTGAACTCATCGACGTATTTTTTAATAAAATGGAGCAGCTTTCGACGAAATCGCGGATTCTTAATATTGTCTTCCTTCACTCGTTTATAAAAATCAGATGAAATAACAAACCCCTCGGGAACATTCATTCCGAGCCTTCGTGAAACGAACATGAGGCCATGTGCCTTTCCACCAACTTCCCAAATTGGCGCACACACCTCATATGCGTTTGATGGGGGTTCGCTCTGAATCAAACGGACAGTTACCCCACTACGTTTTCTGCCCGAAAAAGAATTCAAACACACCTCATCGCGTTCATATTCGGCAAGCTTCTCTTTTACAAACACTAAGAGATTATCGAAAAGTTGAAGAAGCGGCGATTGCATGATTTGTCCGCGCATAAAACGATCCACAATCACTTCCACATCGAAGGTACGGGAATTCTCTGCCGCAAAATTCTTGGATATTTTTTCAACACCAATATTTTTTATCGACTCCCTTATAACAAACGCAAACATTTCATTAAAACGATCGGAAATCTCTCCATGGATGACTAACAGCGTATGAATTATATCGCGAAGTTGAGAAATTTTAAGCTGCGGGGTTTCAAGCAAATTCACCACCATACTCATTTCTTGGTTCGCAAGCCCATCAATAGTGAACGCTTTGAAAAATAGCTTTATTAATTTCTTAATTTTTACAAAATCGAGAGCTTTCATGTGCGCCTGTCGAAATTTTTCTAAAAGCTTTTCAAAAAGTCTGGCGCGAATAATATTCATATGAAAGAAGACCTGTAATGTATCGAATTTCTTTTCTTTGTACGATCCATACATTGAGGGAATTCCAAATGCAATATGCCGCTTAAATTCTATTGTATCGAGAGGTTCAAATGTTTTCGGGGAAAGCAATACTTCTTCTTTAAGTTCTTCTTGCATAAGAAGCAATGCATCGAGCGCAGCAATTTCATCATTGAGAGAAAGTGCATCGAAGAAAAATGGTGGGGGGGAAAAAATACCATCCTGCGCATAGGATTTTAAGCGGTCAAAAGCACGAATTTCCGAAAAATTGTATTTGTCGTACACAAGTCGATATACATGGATAAAATCCAAAAATTTTTCTCTATTAACACAAGAAACAGCATCATCCTGGGCATTGCATATTTCAATTATTTCTTCATCCGTCAATGAATACAAAATATCCCATACCGCAAGCCCTGAAAATCGGTTTTTTGCTTTGTTTACAACTGTGCGCAACATTTTCCCCATTTCTGCGGGGCTTCGCCTTTTAAAATATTCCACAATGCGC
Organism: Spirochaetota bacterium; assembly: GCA_026419015.1. GTDB lineage: Bacteria > Spirochaetota > UBA4802 > UBA4802 > JAGODF01 > DYLV01. The sequence continues at coordinate 16,093 of JAOAAF010000008.1, read as the reverse complement.
GAAAGCGCATGAGTAAAATTATCCCCTCTTTGTTGCGCAATTATCTCTGCTTCTCGAACAAAGCGATCAGGTTCTACTGTTAATAAAAAATTCCAAAAGTCGACATTTTCTCCAACGCCAACATTCTTTTTGACCTCCTCTACCAGCTCCCGTGCATGGGGATTATCTTTTAACCGATCAATTTCTAAAAAAATTGGCAATGTTTCATACACTTCTGTGGGAACTAATCCTTTTAGAAGGGATAGATTTCCAGTGAGCCAAAACTCAAACATCATTTGCATTAACAGTACCGTGCGAGAACTCGATTCGACATGGATCTGTTTTCGAAGAAAATGAATTGGATCGTCCATGCTGTGATACATATCTATTTTTTCGGTTATTGCGCGAATAGTACCCGTTGCGCCAATATCGCGATAAAACGTAGGAAATACCGCAGCGAGCGAAATTATCAAATAAAACACATCGCGATAATCGCTATTGAGCAAACGAGAAATATCGCGCTGAAATACATCGGTATCTTTTAAAAAAACACCTCCAAGTTTCAAATTCACAATCAGCGCAGCCGCGAGTTTCTTCATCATTGGGGGATTAAGCTCAATAAGGCGAAGCCACGTTCGAATGTTTTCAAGATGGCTTGAGTTTACTATAACTGACCAATCCTGCGCGATGCCAGAATATTCTGGGAAACAAAATTTTGCTCGTACGAGAAAATCGATGAAATAATCAATGAGAAGCGCATCGCTATTTTTAATTATCGTAGATCCAATATTATAAATTGTCGCAAATGCCGCTTGATAATTCCCTCCATTTTCGATCTCTTTTAATAGAGTTGGCATTACAAGGCTTATGACATTTCGCACAAGATCGGTTTTTCCCGTTTTTACAAAATGCTCGCAAAGCGAAGCAACTATCTTCGATATGAATAGCTGGAGATCGCAATCTTTACCCTTCGTTGTGGTGGATATTAAAAACGCAATAAGCGATTTCACCACTTTATCGCTTTTCAATGTATCAGCACTCACGGCGTCTGCAATTTGCCTCGATATTTCTTCCCATTTACGCCGATTATGCGTAAAATCGAGAAGCGGATTTTCTTCAGAAAAAAGTTCATTGCAGTCTTTTAACACAGTTGCATGCAGTAAAGCGATGCGCCTTAAATAAAATTCCCGTGAGACTGAATGTAAATGTTCAATTAAGTCCGCATTGCTCGTGTCAGCTAAAATCAAGGTCGCGTGAGCGATCTTTTCACTTGAGAGGGTAATTGCGTTTTCAACATAGAGACAATATTGGAGATAAAGGAACTCTGCGAGTAGCTTTCGAATGTTTCGCGCATCGCCTTTTTCTCCTAAAAGAAATCCAACAATGCGCACAATATCGTTTACATATCCAAAAAACAAATTTTCACGGCTAAGCTGAATTAATAAGTGACAATAATTGACAGCAAAATCGCTAAAGAGCCTCTCTGTTACATCGTAATAGTCTTTCCCAAATAAATTTTTTAAAATAAAAATATAACGATCAAAAAACGTATCAGCAGCCCGTATTGCGGAAGCTTTTCCCCGCTGTGTGCCCACAAAAATATAATGAAACACAATAGGAAGAACATGCTCAGAATATGGTAAAACATCATATAGATAATCATACAGATATTCTCGCAAACCAGAAATAACGTATTTCCAATCGATGTTTGGATGGCGAAGCTCTTCAATGAGTTTTTCAACTTTTAATTTTGCACCATATTTGTGGTTTACGGGAAGGAGAAGGTTTTCAACCTTCAAGAGATGCTCATTGCGCGGTGGATCTTCTGAAACAACCACCGCGCCTTTGCGATTCATTGTAATCGCAGACTCCATTATCTACTCGAATTACGTTAGCATGCATTCGTAAGCAATCTTCTACAAAACTAAAATAATTGCAAATGCAACGAAAGACGAGAGTAAATCTACTTGTCGAAGTATAGGGGATTATGCGAAAAATGTCATAGGGGATTTTCCTATAGAAAGATTGATAATTACTACCACATGGACACACGATGAAAAATAAATTATTAAATAAAAAAAGGATCTCCCACACTGCGCACAGAAGCATCAACGCAAAAACAGTGGGCTCACTTTGGCGTTTCTTTCAACGTATTTTTTAGCGGATATACAGACTGAAAATCATCGGGCGGCAACACATTCCTCAGAGGCTGGTATTTTTTTTCCATAAGATTAAATTCCATACGCTTGCGGGTGCCATCCGCGTCAATAAAACTTACCCGAAAGATATCGTTTATGCTTGCGCCATCCTCCAAGCGCAATATTCCATTCTCGATGAGATGCAGAAAAAAAGTTCTCAAAATACCGAAGGACATTTTTTGTATGTGTAAATCGGATTGGTGACAATGGTCGTAAAGACCTAAATTCACATCCGCAATGCGGTATTGACCAAAACACGTATCAAGGTTTATTCCGGTTTCAACGCCGTACATTTGCCAAAAGGAAACTGAATTAAAAAATTCAAGTGTACCTGCAACTTCGCCAGAAAGAGGGTATGATAATTCAGTCAATTTTGTAAGCTTGGGATGATTGATAAGCGAAAACAACGGTTGCGCAACAAACTTTTTTACCCTTCCCATCGCACGCCAGAAACTCGCTTTCGCAAAATCATATCCTTTAAACACAGGTCCTGCTAAACCGGTCACAAAATGTGCGCCAAAATACTCGGGAAGGACATCGGAATCCAAAAAAACCACAACAATATCCGATGGACCTGTGCCATTAACATATTCCATATTTAACCGGTACAATGCGCGCCGCATATCGGAACCTTTCCCCGTTTCATCTTCCATGTCTGGAGGCGTGGTATGATTATTCAAAAGTATTTTTATTTCCTCATTTGCATTTCGGGCAGAAAGTTCCGTTTTATCTTCTTTGGCACCGAGCCTGCGATGAGAGAGAAACACCTCATCCACTAACTCCGAAAGCTCATCTTTAATGAGTTTTACTTTCTGATAAATTAGATCAGCTTCCCTTTCCCCACAGGTAGAAAAAACAACAAAAAGTTTTCTCTCTCCTTTCAGTTGGTATACCAAATCAGGAGGGAAATCCGATGCCTCATAATGGTCAATTGCTCTCATACCTGAACTCTCGTATTACAGTGTGAAAGCACAGGCTTTTTTGTAAACAACAAATTCAAAAGGAATACTTAAAACAACACGAACATGCTCGGCGAGTAAAAAAGGAGGAACTCACTATGAAAATTTGAATACTAAGCGATTTCCTATTCCTCACCCATCACGTTGGCCAGGTTTTTTGTGGCTTCTATCACCTCAGGGGTTTTATTATAAGGAATTACATTTTTCATCGATGCTTCGTGAATTTTTGCAGCAAGACGGTTTTGTTCTTCCATTATATCCTTCAGTTCATCGGGAACTTCTTTTTCCGACACTATTTCAGGATATTTTACCACAAGTTCCTGCATTATAGGATGAATTGCTTTCAGCTTTTCAGCATATACATTAATTGCTGATGCAACATCTTTTTGATTTTTTGCATTTTCAATTGCCCGCAGGTATTCTTCCTGGATGGCGATACTTTTTTTAAGGTATTCGCGCACTTCTGCATATCTGTTGGTGGCTTTTTTGCACCAAAGCATGATTGGTAACACAAATACAAAAATAATAATTGCACGGAAAAATTTCATGGTTTCCTCCTTCTCAATGTTTTTGTGGATATGCATCTTTTTGCTGATGCTTCCACACACTTGCATATTTATTTTGGGACATAATACGCATTTGGATGAAATAATCAAGAAGATTTTTATAAACTCTGACTCACGGTTTATCTGGAATTTTCGACCTATACTATTCTTACCATTCAATTCGAATGTGCCGATAATTACAGTAATTATTCCATAATTAGAGAAAACAAATGCTTCAACAATCCAAAACCAACCACGCGTGCATTTTACTTATCCTCACGATTTTCGTGAGCATTGGGGGTAATGTATTTGGCGATACATCTTTCAACTCGACTATCGCACACGATTTCTTAAAACTCGAAACAGAACTTGGAGCAAACGAACACCACTTGGCGTTGTTAAATTCCTTTCTCGATCGATCAAAGGCAAATGTGAAACATCTCCCCAAATATACAACCGAACAGGAAGCGATTGAAACGCTTCGTTCAATCCATTCATTCATTCAAAACGAAGGTTTTACGTACAAACCGAATTTTTTACTGTTCCATGGGATTTCAACAAAGCAAATCGATTGCGATAATTTAAGTGCATTGTACATGGCCATCGCGGAAACCTTACGAATTCCGCTTATCCCAGTATATGCACCAAATCACAGTTTTCTTAGAATCGTATTTTCCGATGGCAGCTATCTCAACTGGGAACCGCTTGAAGGGAAGATTTTCACAAATGAATGGTACATAAAAAAATTTTTCATTTCGAAAGATGCCATTCAAAACGGTGTTTATCTCAAAAGCCTTTCCCGAAAAGAGTTTATAGGCGTGCAGTATAACAATATCGGCTCATACCTATTTTCACAAAAAAAATACAGCGATGCCATTGCCCATTTTTCAATGGCCATTTCTCTATATCCCCAATTTTCATCGGCATATCACAATAGGGGATGTGCATACTATGCAACAAAGCGACGCGAATTAGCATTTTTTGACCTTTTAAAAGCATGCGCGTTAGATCCCAACAATGCAGCAACTCATAATACTCTTGCAGACATGTATTTTGATAAAAAAGATTTCCAAAACGCATCGCGACATTATCGCGCAGCAATTGAACTCGATCCAGAAAATTACGTCGCTTACCACAATTTGGGGTTGCTTATGAAAGAAATCGGCAAAGAAGAAATTGCGCACAAACTCCTCGCAAAAGCAAGCGAGCTAAAACAAAAAACATTGCGAAAATAAAATTTTTATTGCAATTATACGGGCGATACGATATGCGAAATTTTGAAAAATTCAATATCTTACTATTTAATACATATTGGTGCGAAAATAGATTTACTCTTAAAAAATAATCGATAATGCTTTCATCGATATAGCATGCTGTAAAGGAGAAATTAATATATTTTATCAAATGTTTCGTATGGATAACGGCATACAATTGAGCCACAATTACGCAATAAAATGTGATGTGTAACGATGAATTCAGAAATAAATAAATTATTTTACAAAGTAGTGGTAAACTCCCTCAATACCCAACAGGTAAATTATTTGGGTAGCATGCTGGACAGAAATTTCGATCTCAACAGGGAAGCGGGAATTTCAGAAATTATTCCTATCCCACGTCAAACTGCCGCTCAAATTTTATTAGATCGTTTTGGAAACAATGAAGAAGATATTGTAAAGTTGTTCGCCGTACTTCTTGAAAACGAAGGAAAAAGATTTTACAACCGCAAACTCACATTATGGGGACGAGATGAATTCATTGCGCTGTTGAAAAAAAATAAATGGAATTACGACGATGACCTTCATCGATTCTTCATTGATCCTTTCTACGAACGAGAAATAAACTTTCTTCGTAAAATTAGACTCTTAGATCTTCGTGAGAAAATCGACGTAAAAGGCATCATTTCCGAAATCGAAGCAATTAGCAAAACGATGGGAATTCAGGACCTCGAATGGCGAATTACGCTTCGACTGTACGACATCGATGCAACCAGTTCTGAACTCATTCGAAAAATAATTTTTCTCCTTTTAACGCGACAAAATCTTCAAATTTTCTCAAGCGATATTTTTGTTTGTTTAAAGGAGCTCATTATCAACGCAAGCAAAGCAAACTACAAAGTGCTTTTCGACAAACATGTTGCCAGAAAAAAAGGCATTTCAATAGATTCAAATTACAAAGAATTTTTGGAAATGTTTCGTTCCGAAATAGAAGAAAACGGGAATGCGAATTTACTTGCGCTTGCGAAAAAAGAAGACCGATTTATCACAATTACATTTCAATCTACTCGGGAAAGCATCGATGTATGGGTATCGAACAATCAGGGATTAACCTTAATTGAAAAAAAACGGTTGTACCAACGCCTCATGCCTAATGAACTTTCGAACGATAGTTTCATGTTGAATGAATCCGATGAGTTTACTGAAGGAGCTGGATTGGGCATAAATCTTGTATTGCGGGTGCTTCGCAATTATTCCAAAGATCCCCATCCTTTGAAAATTGTATTTTATCCTCACTCGCTGAAAATAGGATTTCAGCTCTTGCGAGTTCACCTCCTCGAGAAACTCGAACAGAGAATACAATAACGAAAGCACTACGCTTTCCTTTTACTCATCGTCGAGGGTGGGGTATTGGATCGCAAGCAGAAAAAACATTTCAATCCACATTGTACGCATATCGGCACTTTCGATTTCGTCGATGAAAATACATCTTGGCGTGCTTTCAAGGGCTTAATGGCATTAATGGCAAATATTAAAAATTTTCATTTTCGCAGAATTACAGTAAACGCAAATTCTTTTTCATCACGATGTACAATCACTTTTGCTGCAAATGTGCGACAAAACGCTTCTATTTCATTAAAATCGGCATAATAAAATTTACTATCATAAGGGAAAAAATCTTTCCCTTCGCGAGAAAGCAAATTAAACGCAATTCCATTTTGTGCTAAGCGGTACATCTTTTTTATAAAACATCGAACAAAATTCTCATGAGCGCGGTAATCTTTCTCACAGACAATGTTCAATGCCCCAGAACAAATCGCGTAATCGAATTTACGCGAAAACGTAACGTTGATAAAATCGCCAATCAAAAACCTTTCTTGCGGATACTTCTGACGTGCCAGCCTTACCATTTCCGGCATAATATCGATGCCAACATATTCAACAATTCGATATCCATGATCGCGCAAAAATCTCGAAAAATCGCCCAACCCACATCCCACATCGAGAACGGAAAATCGTTCGGAAGAATTGCGCGATGAAAACAACAAAGAAATCTTTTCAAACAACAGGATTTGCAAATAATCGGTCCATCCGACCGCACCAGCTGAATGAATTCCATAACATTGAATTCTTGCACGGTAGTAATCTTCTTGGACGCGGCGCCTCGCACTTGATGCGCTATCCCGTTCTTTTTGTATTTCAAAAAGCGACATTACACAAATCCACCTCTTTTAGTAGTTTATGATCTAATGAAAATTAACCCTTTCAAAAAATTATGTGCTTGAAATTTCAATCGGATTTTTCAATTTGTTATGGATATCGCAAAAAGGAAATACCCATGGTGAAACGCCTCTATGCCATTGATGGCCATGCTCTTTGCTACCGCGCATATTATGCATTTATTAAAAACCCACTTATAAACTCAAAAGGCCAAAACATTTCAGCAATTTACGGATTTGCGCGCATGCTCATCAAGCTCATCCAAGAAGAAAAGCCGGACTATCTCGTCGTCGCCTTCGATCCCCCCGGAAAAACATTTCGATTCGAAATGTTCCCCGATTACAAAGCAAATCGGCTCAAAATGCCCGATGACTTGCGCCCGCAAATCGATGAAATTAAACGCATGATCGGCGAGTTGGGAATCCCTGTGATCGAACATCCAGAATACGAAGCCGATGATGTGCTTGGGTCTATTGCAAAAAAATACTCCTCGCCAAACCTCACAGTAGTACTTGTCACAGGAGATAAAGACGCATATCAACTCATCGATAACCATACCACTGTCTATGCAAACAAAAAAGGGATATCCGAACACGAAATGTACGATCGCAGCGCAGTCATCGAAAAACTTGGGATCACTCCCGAGCAGGTAATCGATTATATGGCGCTTGTCGGCGATACATCGGACAATGTGCCGGGCATCAAAGGGATTGGAGAAAAAACGGCTCAAAAGCTTATCCACGAATACGGTTCGCTCGACAACATATACAGAAACCTAAATCACATAAAAGGGAAACTTCGCGAATTGCTCGAGAAAGGGAAAGAGAGCGCATATTTGAGCCGTCAACTCGTTACGATCTGCACAAACCTCGATGTCCCCCTTGACTTAGGAAAGCTTAAAACGCCTCAAATTGAAACCGAAAAGGCTCGCGAATATTTCCGAAAAATGGAAATGCCATCCATCGCTAAGGAACTTGGAGAAGATGCAAAAGAAAAAAGCATCACATACCAGCAAAAAGAATACATCATCATTAAAAGCGATGAACAATTAAAGGAAGTGCTTAAACAAATAGAATCGATAGGCTTTGTGTCAATTGATACAGAGACCACTTCGATTTCTCCCATCGAAGCCGAACTGGTCGGGATTTCGCTATCAATTCGCGAAGGCAGCGGATGGTACATCCCAATACAAACTCAAACGCTCTTTTCGACGAACACCCTTGATGCGATAGAGGCGCTCTCGTTGATGAAACCATTTCTCGAAAACGAAAAGATTGCAAAAATCGGACAAAACATCAAGTACGATATTATCGTATTGAAAAATGCGGGCATCGATCTTAAAGGAATTTATTTCGATACAATGATTGCCTCATATGTGCTAAACCCTTCTGAACGCAATCACAACTTGGACGATATGGCAAAGCGATATTTAGGATACACCACCATAACCTACGACGAACTCGTGGGAAAAGGAAAGAAAGCAGTTCCTATTACTGAAGTTCCGCTGGAAAAGCTTGCCGAATATGCCATTGAAGATGCCGACATTACCCTTCGGTTACATAATTACCTTCGTCCAAAACTTGAAAGCGAAGATGAAATCTCCCAGCTCTTCCGTTCGGTAGAAATGCCATTGATCGAAGTGCTCGCCGAGATGGAATGGCATGGCGTGAAAATAGATCTCGATCATTTTAAAAATCTTGCCGAAGAAAATGCATCCATGCTCGCGTCGATCGAACAGAAAATATATACAATCGCTGGGAGCAATTTCAATATCAATTCAACAAGGGAACTTTCAAATCTCCTCTTTCAAAAGCTTAAACTTAAACCCATTAAAAAGACGAAAACAGGATTTTCGACCGATATCGCAGTATTAGAAGAGCTTAAAGGGAAACACGAAATAATCGATCATCTCATCGAATACCGCACGCTCACCAAACTAAAAAGCACATACATCGATGCATTGCCAAAACTGGTATCGCCAAAAACTGGCCGCATTCATACCTCTTACAACCAAACGATCGTCGCCACTGGAAGGCTTTCTTCATCGTCACCGAACTTGCAAAACATTCCCATACGCGATGAAATGGGAAAGCGCATCCGCGAAGGATTTGTCCCAGAAAAAGGCTATCTTCTTATGTCGGCCGACTATTCACAAATAGAACTTCGGCTTGCAGCGCACCTTTCGGGCGATGAACGAATGATTCGCGCTTTTAACGAAGGACTCGATATTCACAACATCACGGCTGCATCAGTATTTGGCGTCAATCCCGAAGACGTTACCCCTGAGATGCGCCGCAAAGCCAAAATAATCAATTTTGCGACGATTTACGGCGTCTCTCCTTATGGATTATCCCAACAAGCAGATATTTCAGTACAGGAAGCGGCCGAATTCATTAAAAAGCATTTCGAAGCATACCCCGGGCTTGAACGTTACATCCGCGAGACAATCGAATTTGCACGAAAACACGGATACGTAAAAACCCTTCTCGGCAGACGCCGTCTTCTTCCCGACATCAATTCCGATGCAAAATTTCAGCGAGAAGGTGCCGAGCGCGTCGCTATCAACACCCCCATTCAAGGGACATCAGCAGATATGATTAAAATTGCAATGGTGAAAATCCACAACGAAATCAAAACAAGAAAACTCGGAACGCGCATGATAATACAAGTTCACGATGAATTGGTATTCGAAGTTCCCGAAAACGAAAAAGAAATAATTGAGCCCATTGTGCGAACCGAGATGGAAAACGCTATCCGCCTCACGGTGCCTGTGGTTGTCGACATCGGATGGGGGAAAAATTGGACCGAAGCCCACTAACGCATTTTGAATTAACAAAATCTAAACAATATCTTTAAATTAGCTTTATTTTTTTTGGGTTTAATAAAATAAAATTTTGAAGGCAACATCCAGTTATGAAACTCTCTGCGCATAAGATTGCAGACCGCACTGCAAAATACATTTTTACGCTGGTTGGATTTTCGTCTGTCATTTTCCTTCTGCTCATTACGATTTTTCTTTTTAAAGAAGGGCTTCCGATTTTCAACTCAGTTAGCATAAAGAATTTCCTTCTGGGAACTGAGTGGTACCCTACTTCGGTTCCCCCAAAATTTGGTACTCTCCCGCTTTTGGCTGCATCGATTACGGTAACAATCGTTGCCGCATTGATAGCTATTCCTTTTAGTTTGGCAATCGCCATTTACCTTTCAGAACTCGCAAAACCAGCAGTGCGCGAAATAATTAAACCTGCAATTGAACTTATCGCATCCATTCCTTCTGTGGTCATTGGATTTTTTGGGATGGTTGTGATTGCACCATTTCTCCAAAATGCCTTCAATATTAATACAGGGCTTAACGTGTTTAATGCAGCGCTCATGCTTGCATTCATGGCTGTGCCCACCATTGCGAGCATCGCGGAAGATGCGCTTTCATCCGTTCCAATTTCCCTCAAAGAAGGATCATACGCGCTGGGAGCAAACCGATTGCAAACAGTCATCTTCATTACAATGCCCGCCGCGCTTTCGGGAATCTGGACAGCTATCATCCTCGGTTTGTCGCGCGTGATTGGGGAAACAATGGTTGTGCTCATGGTGGCAGGAGGGGCTGCCACATTTCCGAAATCGCTATTTGATCCCGTACGCCCTTTGACATCGAACATTGCCGCGGAAATGGCTGAAGCATCTCATCAAAGTGAACATTACTATGCGCTTTTTGCAATTGGAATTATTTTATTCATTTTTACATTCATTTTTAATCTCATTGCGCATTATTTGACACAAAAATATAAATTCAAATACAATTAATTGCTATGATTGCAAACCGATCGAAATTCTACGAAAAAATGTTTTTTATTGCAATTACGTTTCTTTCATATGTCGTAATTGCCTTTTTGCTTCTGGTATTAGGCTTTATCTTTATAAAGGGTATTCGCGCCATCTCGTGGGAATTCATTACTCAAATGCCGCGCAACGAAATGCGCGAAGGGGGAATCTGGCCTGCAATCGTTGGGACATTTTATTTAATGATTGGATCATCGCTCATTTCAGTTCCATTCGGAGTAATGGCGGCAATTTATTTAACCGAATACGTTGAAAACAAAAGGGTGTTGAATTTCATTCGCCTCATGATCAACAATCTTGCAGGAGTTCCCTCAGTAGTATTTGGTCTTTTCGGCTTAAGCCTTTTTGTGATATTTTTTGACTTCGGCACTTCCATCGTTGCTGGCTCTCTTACATTGGGAATTTTAAACATTTCGCTTGTCATACGCTCAACCGAAGAAGCGCTGCTTACGGTGCCAATTTCGTATCGCGAAGCATCGCTTTCCCTTGGTGCGACAAAATGGCAAACGATTTACAAAATTGTTTTGCCATCGGCATTACCAGGCATTTTAACCGGCGTGATGCTATCCCTTGGGCGCGCTGCGGGAGAAACAGCCCCTATTATGTTTACTGCAGCAACTTTTTACACACCCCATCTCCCCGAAACAATCTTTAACGAAGTGATGGCACTTCCCTATCACATTTACGTCCTCGCGACAGCGGGAATCCACATCGAAGCAACTCGCCACATTCAGTACGGAACTGCCATCGTGCTTATCGCATTAGTGCTCGCATTGAATTTTTCGGGAATGGTGTTGCGTTACCGATTTAGAAAAAAATTTAAAAATTAAAACATTTGATGTAATCAAGCGTGCAGAAATAACCGATAGGGTTTTATATAACGATCACTCGTTTACGATTACGGTAAATACGCTTCCAGAAGGCGATGATTTTACGTCGATCTCCCACCCAAGGATAAGCGCAGCGTGTTTAACGATTGCAAGTCCAAGGCCTGTGCCGCCAGTTTCTCTCGAACGGCTTTTGTCGACCCTGTAAAACCGCTCAAAGATGCGATCGATTTCGCTTTCTGGAATACCAATTCCGGTATCTGCAATTGCAATGTGGATGGCATTGCTCATACGGCGCGCAGAAATGTTGATGCTTCCGCCTTGTATATTGTAACTCACTGCATTATCGATGAGATTAAAAAAAATTTCTTCTGCTAAAAAGCTATTTCCAAGAATCACTCCATCGCATGCATCAAGATCTAACGATACTGAAACACTTTTCTTTTGAATTTTTAAATTTAGCAACTCCACGCACTGTTGAATAATGCTTCGTATGTTGATGTACTCATCCTTCGCATGAACTGTTGTTTCTAATTTATTGAGCTTTAGCATATCGTTGATGATTGCATTCTGCCGTTCAAGATTTGCAATCGCTTTTTCGATAAACTGTTCGATCGCACCTCTATCGTTGAGCACCTCGCGTATAGTTTCCAAATACCCTCTCACAATGCTAATTGGAGTTTTAAGCTCATGAGAAAGATTTCCTACTAATTCCGATTTCAATTGTTGCATTCGCTTTTGTTCAGTCACATCTTGCATCACAAGCAAAATGCTTTCGTCCTGTTTCCCCCGAAACGGCAAAATCAATACGTAATAGTTTTTCCCCTTAATAGCCTCTTCGAAGATTACCTCTTTCCTACTCGTAAACGCATAATGAATTTTACTATTCAGTTCGCTGTTGCGGATTACCGAAAAATAGGATTTTCCCACAATTTCTCTATCCGCACCAACCATTTGCATAAACGCGCCGTTATGAACAGAAATGTTTCCAAATCTATCGAAAAGCGCCAAAGGATCGCGGATGCTTTCGATTATCATTTTCAACACGTCTTTTTCAATAGTTAAATCATTTATCTTTTTTTGTATAGAGTCGGCGAGCCTGTTAATTGATGCCTGTAAGTAGCCGAGTTCATCATCCTTGTAGTTAAGTATCCGCGCATTCATATCGCCGTTAAAAAATTTATTGATAAAACTGACCGATTCATCAATTGGTCGCGTGAAAGCGCTTGCCAGCAGTAAATTAATTATTATACTCACCACAAAAACCACAAGCCCGCTTATGACAACATTTCGAGTAATTTCTGAAATAAGCTGATGAACAACAATAAGAGGTTTCGCAGTGCGGATATAATGCGTACCAAAAAATGCGGCAACGTAGAGCATCTCGGTCTGTAACGTATTGCTAAATCGTATGGAAGTTGCAAGACCGCTTTTTTTTGCTTCCATAATTTCTGGCCTATACGAATGGTTTTCCATCGTCTCTCTATTCAATTCGGAATCGTATAACACTATCCCATCCTCCGCCACGATTGTTATGCGCATTTGGCTTTTCTGCGCAATGCGTTTTAATGCATCAGCTATTTCTTCGCTTTTAAAGAGAGAAGAATTAATCGGCCTGTGAAAGGATTTTATATACGAATTTACATATTCAGCACCAATTTTTAGCTCTTGCTCCAGAAATGAAACGATTGCCCTCTTTGTATAGTTGTTTACCATAATAAGGAGGGAAACAATTATTGCTGTTACCAGCAATGAATAAATAACAATGAGTTTTGTTTTAAATTTCTTCATACAAACTATCGAGCTTTTAATCCGTATCCAACACCCGAATATGTCTTGATCGCAGTTTTATATGCACCGAGTTTTTTCCGCAAATTCATTACATGAACATCAACGGTTCGATCGATAACATACACATCATCACCGCGCACGCTGTCGATAATATTATCTCTCGAAAAAACTTTGCCGGGATATTGCATAAAAAGCTTTAAAATTTCAAATTCTGTTTTAGTGAGAGAAATTTCCTGACCATCAACGAATACCGAATATTTATCTGGCCACAGTTCTATTCCTTTATATACCAATACCTCGCTTTTGGGAATCTCTGCTTTATAGCTACTTCGGCGAAGTATGGCTTTCACGCGCGCAATGAGCTCATGAATGCTAAACGGCTTTGAGAGATAATCATCAGCTCCCAATTCAAGTCCAAGAACCTTATCCACTTCGTTCGATTTCGCCGAAAGAAACAAAATTGGTATTAGTTTAAATTCGTCGGTTGCACGCATGGTCTTGCATAACTCCAACCCATCCATCCCACCTAACATGATATCTAAGATGAGCAAATCGGGTTTTTCAGTTTTCATCACAGAAAGCGCTGCTTCAGCTGAGAGGAAGGTTTTTGTCTCGAACCCATTCTTTTCGAGATTGAGCTTTAATATTTCGCAAATATCTTTTTCATCGTCGACAACAAAAATTTTTGGCATTCATCACTCCTGATGGCGAATATCCTGCCCCTCAATAAAATACACTGCCCGCTCAGCGATATTCGTCGCATGATCGCCCACGCGTTCAAGAGCTTTCGCAACCATAATTAATCCAAACGCTTGACTCATCGTCGATGGCCTTTCCATCATAATTGTGAAAAGCTCTCTGTAAATCTGCATGTTGAGATCGTCCACCTGCTTGTCGATTGAAATGCACTGCTTTGCCAACTCAATGTCTTTTTCAAGTATTGCGCGAAACGCAAGTTTTATCATCGAAATGCACAATTCGGCCATCCGCGGGATATCGACAAGAGGCTTTAGCAATGACTTCCCCTCAAGGCGGATTGTTTCTTTCGCAATGTTTGTCGCAAGATCACCAATGCGTTCGAGATCGGTATTTGCCTTTAAAATCGCGATGATGAGCCGAAGATCTGCCGCAGCGGGTTGTTTTGTCACCAATATGCGGGAACACTCTTCATCGATGTGAATTTCCAATTTATCGAGCACGCTATCTTTTTGAATAACTTTTTCTGCAAGCTTTACATCAATGTTTTTGAGTGACTCCACCGCGTTTTCCAATGACTCAATTGCAATATCAGCCATTTCCATTATTTTACGCGTGAGATCTTGCAATTCGAGTTCTAAATGAGTTGTCATGACAATCCCCTTTTCTGTTGAACATTTCTATTTAACCGAATTTACCCGTAATATAATTTTCTGTCATCTGCTTTTCAGGCTTGGTAAAAATAATTTCTGTTTTATTCACCTCAATGAGCTTTCCCATAAAGAAAAATGCCGTATAATCGCTCACCCGTGCAGCCTGTTGCATATTATGGGTAACAATCACAATAGTATAATTTTTCTTTAAATCCAAAATGAGCTCTTCTATTTTCTGGGTCGAAATTGGATCGAGTGCGGATGCTGGCTCATCCATAAGGATGATTTCTGGTTGGACGGCAATGGTTCGCGCAATGCACAAACGCTGCTGCTGACCACCAGAAAGGCTCATTGCGGAATCATGCAACCGATCTTTCACTTCATCCCACAATGCAGTGCGTTTAAGGGAATCTTCAACAATCTTTTCGATGTGATAGCGATCCCTAATTCCATTTATTTTTAATCCGTATGCGATGTTTTCAAAAACCGATTTTGGGAAGGGGTTTGATTTTTGAAATACCATCCCAACCCGTCTGCGCAATTGAGTCACATCAAAGTTCTGTTTATAAATGGATTCGTTATCGATGGTAATATCTCCTTCAACTCGAACATTAGGAATGATATCGTTCATTCGATTTATGCAGCGCAAAAATGTCGATTTTCCACATCCCGACGGCCCAATGAGCGCCATTACCGAATTGGACTCCACTTCCAAGTTAATATCGAATAGTGCCTGCGATTGGCCATAAAAAAATGAGAGTTTCTCGGCTTTCAGCTTTATCTTTTTTTCACCATTTCTTTTCACGAAATTATTCCTAATTTTAATATGATTTGAAAATATAATAAGAAATGTTATACAGCGCTAAAACAATTAAAAAACCGAATATAAAAAATTCATTATGAATTTGTAAAGAATTTATAAAAATCTCGTTGTACAAAATAATTTAGAAAATGCAAAAATCGAAATTTTCACTTTTTTTTTACGTTTTTAACAATATCTTTATGATTTATTTACATTGCTCCTTCTTGTTTTATATCGATCATTGGCATTTTAGCAAATTGCGTTCATCGCGAGGCACCTATAGTTCACATGTACGTATAAGCACCAATGCACAAAAGCTTCTTTCCCTCATGAACGAGAGTTGTGAAAGCCGCTTTTTAGAGTGCTTAGTAC
>JAOAAF010000094.1 GCA_026419015.1 Spirochaetota bacterium | reverse complement strand
ATCGCGGCGTTATGTATCTACCCAAAAATGCAATCGGTTTGATTTTCGCAAGGCGAAAAATTGGCGGCATTGTGCGAAAAGGATATCCCGCCGCGTCAATCAACACCAATTTTTCAACCTTCTGTGGATAGGCAAGAGCATAGTTCCACGCGATAAGTCCACCCAGAGAATTTCCTGCTAAATGAAATTTTGAGATATTTAGTTTATTGAGAAAATCTTCGAGAAATTTCACATACGCTTGCGGAGAATAATCTCGCTCTTTTGTGGGACCGGTGAGACCAAACGCTGGAATGTCCATTCGTATTACCCGATAGCGGCTGATTAGCGCCTTTGTCCATCCATCCCAGGTGTGCAGGGACGATGAGGTACCATGGATGAGCACAACCGGAAATCCTTTGCCTTCATCTCGATAGTGAACCAAAAGTCCACTCAGATTGAGAAATTTCGAAGGGGGCGGTGCATATTGAACTTTGAGTTTGTCGACAGGAATGTCAGGGCGAACTAATGAAAGTCCTCCCACAATGCAAATGAACGCGATGGCAACAATCACATATACAATTTTTTTCATCACAAACTCCAAAAAAGATTTGTAAAGTTTTTCGCATGATGATGTTATTCCCTGTTAATGTCAAATACAATACGTGCAATTCAGCACGGCGGTGCGAAACAGAAATTGCTTGTGCGGGAGAGTACAACGCAATGAGTAACGCGAAAGAAATAATTCGCCACATCGTTGGATATGCGGTAGGGATTTCGCTTTTTGTAGTGCTCATTCCGTATTTGTTATGGTTTGCTGCAGCGCACCTGGATCCTTTCCGATCAATCCATTTCTTGCACAGTTGTATTCGCATTGCGATTGCCACGATGCTGGGTGCGGTGGGCATCGTATTCGTTGTGTGGTCGAATGCTGCGCTTTTTTTCATTGGGGAAGGAGGCCCAACTGACGGGTTTGGAATCGCAATAAGCCCTCGAACAAAACATCTCGTCACTTCAGGACCATATCGGTATACCAGAAATCCTATGGTGTTTGGCGCGGTGTGTTGTTATCTCGCGTGGGGAATACATCTCAATTCGTGTGTGGTGCTTGCAATTGTAATTGCTGCAGTACCGCTATTTTTATTGTATTTGCGGACTACAGAGGAAAAGCGGCTTTTGCGAGATTTTGGCAATGAATTCCTCGAATATAAAAAGAACGTGCCTGCGTTTTTCCCAAAATTTTCTTTCAAAAAAAATTAAAGAGCAATTTCCAAGACGATCGGCGCATGATCTGAACCCATTACCTTCGGCAAAATATACGAATTTTTCAGTACAGGGCGAAGCGCAGGTGAGATTAAAAAATAATCAATGCGCCATCCAATGTTTTTTTCGCGCGCGCGTCCCATAAAGCTCCACCACGTGTAATGGCCGCCCTCTTTGGTAAACTCTCGAAATGTGTCAATAAACCCTGCATTGATGATGTTATCAAACCCCGCGCGCTCTTCTGGAGTAAAACCCGCATTGCCCACATTGGCTTTTGGATTCGCAAGATCAATCTCTTTGTGTGCCACGTTAAAATCGCCACAGGCGATGACGGGCTTTACCTTTTCCAACGATTTTAAATATGCAAGGAAATCTTTATCCCATTCTTTTGTGCGATAATCCAATCGCTCTAAACCGCGCTGTGCATTCGGGACATAAACATTTACTAAATATGCGCGTTCAAGTTCAAAGGTAATGACTCTCCCTTCCGAATCGTGCTTGGCGATGCCAATCCCTTTTTGAACCGAAAGTGGGGAAATTGTAGAAAAAATCGCAGTCCCCGCATACCCTTTTCTTTTGGCACTATCCCATATTTGATACGGATATTGCACAAGATCGATTTGTACCTGATCGGGCGTTGCTTTCGTTTCTTGGATACAGAGAATATCAGGTTTTTCCTTTTGGATGAATTCGACAAATCCTTTTTTCAAGATGGAGCGAATGCCATTTACGTTCCACGAAATTATTTTCACCGCAAAACCTCAATACTTTTTATTGGCATATTCAACCCAACCCCCAGCTTCCACAAGCGCACGGTCAAATGCTTTCAGCGAAAAAGGGATGCGCTCTTCTTTGCCTTCGCTTCGCACAATCACCATATTTGAAGAAAGGTCAACTTCAATTTCTGTTTCCTTCTCGCGATAATTTTTAAAAAGATGGTCTATCGCCTCCTCGGGTAGCTCTAACGCAATCATTCCACAATTGAACATGTTTTGCCGAAAAATGCGAGCGAAGCTTGGTGCGATAACCACATTGATGCCATTAACTTCAAGCGCCCAGGGAGCATGTTCGCGCGATGATCCGCATCCAAAATTTGCCCGAGTTACAATCACCCCTTTCCCTTCGATATCTGATTTTGGGTTAAATCCATCAAGCTTTAAATCTTCAAGCAAATAAGGTTTAAGCGCTTCTTTGCTGACTTCTGTCAAATACCGTGCGGGAATAATTTCATCGGTATTAATATCGCTTCTATCTAAAAAAAGAACTTTTCCTTTAAAGGTTTTCATTTTTCTATCCTTTAAAAAGCTCAGAGTTGGTCAAATACCCTGCAATGGCACTCGCCGCAGCAGTTGCTGGACTTACCAAATGCACCATCCCACCTTTGCCCATTCGCCCATGAAAATTTCGATTCGTCGTTGCAGCGCATACCTCACCGGGCGCAAGAACGCCATTGGACATTCCCAAACATG
Organism: Spirochaetota bacterium; assembly: GCA_026419015.1. GTDB lineage: Bacteria > Spirochaetota > UBA4802 > UBA4802 > JAGODF01 > DYLV01. The sequence goes on along the minus strand of JAOAAF010000094.1, from coordinate 10,215 downwards.
CCCCACAGGTGGGATTGGTAACGCAAAAACCCGCATCCATAAAAATTTGGATAATGCCTTCCTTAAGCGCCTTTTTGTACACTTCCGGTGTTGCCGGCGATACAATTGCCCTCACGCTCTCGCTAATCCGTTTCCCTTTAAGCACCTCTGCCGCAATGCGAAGATCTTCTAACCGCCCATTGGTGCACGAACCGATATACACCTGATCAATCTTTGTGCCTTCCATCTCCCGAACGGGTTTCACTTGATCGGGCTTATATCCATACGTGGTGAGCGGCTCAAGATCGCTCACATCGTGCACGATTACCTCATCGAACTTCGCATCGGCATCGGAGTGCCACTTCGAATATTCATCACATGCTTCCTCTTTAGAACTGAATTCGTTTTTGATAAATGGCCAAAGGTATTCCACAGTGATCATATCGGGCGCAATAACGCCAGACGTGGCACCTGCTTCAACCGCCATGTTCGAAAGCGTCATGCGCGAATCCATTGACATCTGCTCGATGAGTTCGCCGGAAAATTCGATTACCCGATCGGTAGCACCGTTGACGCCAATTCGCCCAATAATGGACAAAATTACATCTTTTGCAAACACACCTGGTTTTAATCGACCTTTCACTTCGATGCGCAATGTTTTTGGCTCCTTAAACGCGCAAACCCCCTTTAAAATTCCCACTTCTAAATCGGTGGTACCAACACCTGCCGCAAATGCGCCAAATGCCCCATGAGTACAGGTATGCGAGTCTCCCATAATGATGACATAACCGGGGCGCACAAATCCCTTTTCGGGAAAAAGCGCATGGCATACCCCGTTTCTGCCAACATCGAAGAAATCCTCAATGCGATGGCGCCGAGCCCAATCGCGCAAAATTTTTCCCTGAATTGCTGTCTGGGTATCCTTTGCCGGAGTGACGTGATCGATTACCGCTTTTATCTTCGTTGGGTCAAACACGCGATCGAGACCTCGAGATACTAAGTCGTCAATTGCCACCGGTGTCGTAATTTCATGGCAAAAAACCATGTCGACTTTTAGCACATAGACGTTTTCATCGGGCATGTCGATGACATGCGTTTCAAAAATTTTTTCAACTAACGTTTTCCCCATTCCTTTCTCCTGGACATTTCACAGAAATCGCGCAATTCATACTTTTTCGCTTTCAAATCGCAAACATCCACGAATTTTATCCACCTTTTCGCAGGCACATCTATCGCAATGCTCGTTTTCGATATTATAAAAAAAGCAATTGTTCAAAAGTGCCCATATTCCTTTTCTCACCAAAATTACAGATCATATACTTTCGAATGTTCCTAAAAACGGGATGCTACTTCGTCAATGAAATTACTTAAAAATTTACCACAAAATTCAATGCCTTCATTCGATCGCAAAAATTTGCCATGAAAAAATATATAACAAAAGCAATTCGCAACTTCCGCAAAGACTCATCGTTTACAACCATCATGCAGGCTTTCATGTGTTACAATACAAAATCGAGTTTTCTCTTGACAATTTCATATCATAGGAATCAATAATAACAAAAGCGAAAGGAATTTCAAATGATGAGAAAAAGTCGAATCGTGGCATGTGCGCTTGTTTTTTGTCTGTGCAGTGCGCTGCAGTGCGAAGAAGAAAAAGATCCCATCACTATTCGCATCTTCTGTTACAGCAGTGAAAACAATGCAGGCTTTGCAGGATGGTATATAAAAAACGGTGAGTCCCCACAATTTTTTACCATCACAACGCCCCAGGGTAGCGTATATTACCATGAAATTATTCTCGAAGATGTCGACGAAATCGAAATTGAAGTCATCACCCTGCAAGCATCATCCTCTTTGGCAATCAAAATTTACAAAGATCAGGAAAAGGTAAAAGAAGTGAGCCAGGATGCAAGTTCCTATCCGAGAATTATACGATTAAATGTCACCTACAAATATGGCGAAAGTTCGAAGGATTCATCGCGTCCATCATCTTCATAACATATCAATATATTTACAGCAATGAAAAAATTATTGCTTTTAATCTTTTTCACGTGCGGATTCATGAGTTGTACCGATGAATCGAAAACGCCAGTTACCGTGAGAATTTTTTCGTATTTTGAAAATTTTTCCGGAAGCTATACGGTTGATGAAAAAAATTCTGTCGAAATTCAATCGCACTCCTCATACGAGACGCCAATTGGAAAGAAAATTTACTATAGCGAATTTCATCTTGGCGAAATCGAATCGCTTTCTGTTTCTATTACCACAAGCACTCCGGCCGAATTTTTAGCAATTCGCGTATACGAAAATGCCTCAAAAGTAAAAGAAGCAACCATCTCTTCAGGTTCAACCCTTACCCTCATCTATCATTCCGATGAATAAACTCCCAGGCGTTTTACGGAGCATATCTTCTATAAAACGAAAATGCGCATGGCATCTTACCTTAAGATCCAATGTACGTGAATATACTCATACAAAAATTATGCAATTGCGCAAATGTTGAAAATATGCCAGTTTGCCCCGTGAAAATAATTGAAAATATTACAAGAATTTTTCAAAATGAGACATAATTAGACTTATTTATGCCGATAATGAAATTGACGCTACATCGTGCCAGAACATTCCACCAATCGCGACTGGTGGGGTAAAGAAAACTGGCAAATTAGTCAATAGCACTATCGCGTGGAGTGTTAATTATGAAAAAAACAATTATGATAATTGGCGGCGGTCTTCTTCAGGTACCCGTGATTCAAACCGCGCAGCGGATGGGTTTGCAGACAATCGTAACCGATTACAACCCCAATGCAATTGGGATGAAATATGCCGACATTCCTATTGTGATGAGCACGCGCGATATCGAAGGATCGGTGCGCGTTGCGCGTTCTCAAAACGAGATCACTCCCATAAGTGGAGTGCTCACCGCAGGGACAGATGCCTCCATGACAGTTGCAGCTGTGGCAAATGCATTGGGATTACCGGGAATCCGATTTGAAGATGCTGAAGCGGCAACCAATAAAATAAAAATGCGGATGCGATTCACAGAACATCAGGTGCCATGTCCGAAATTCCTTCCCGTATGGTCGCTTTCCGATGCCAAGCGCGCATGCCAAATTCTAAAATTCCCCGTGGTAATGAAGCCAGCCGACAACATGGGCGCACGCGGCGTGATGCGAATTGATTCAAAAACCCAAATTGCCGAAGCCTTCCATTATGCGAAAAGCGCCTCGCCGAGCGGCGAACTCATCATTGAAGAATATATGGAAGGTCCAGAACTCTCGATCGATGCGGTAATTTACAAGGGAGAAATTACCATCACCGGAATTGCTGATCGAATCATTGAATATCCTCCGTATTTTGTCGAAACGGGGCACACCATGCCTTCGCAGCTTCCAAAAGATTTGCAAGATGCCGCGTGCGAAGTGTTCAAAAAAGGAATTCGTGCGCTTAACATAAATCCAGGCTGTGCCAAAGGCGATATAAAGATTACCAAAAATGGCGCGATGGTTGGCGAAATCGCCGCACGGCTTTCGGGTGGATTTATGTCTGCATACACCTATCCCCTTTCGACAGGTGTGAATTTAATCCAGGCAGCAATTGAAATTGCACTTGGTCAGGAACCTTCGAATTTAGAACCGCTTTATCAGAAAGTAAGCATAGAGCGTGCCATCATCGCAGAACCGGGTATCGTTCGGGGAATAAGCGGAGTGGAAGAAGCTTTGAAAATTCCTGAAATTGCAGAAATCTTTATTAACGTAAAGCCGGGCGACAGAATCACAAAGCCGCGTTCAAATGTAGAAAAAGCAGGACACATCATCGCAGTTGCCAACACGCTAGAAGAAGCAGAACGAGCGGTGAAACGGTGCAAAGAACTCATTCGCATTGAAGTGTTTAGCGATGATGAAATCAGCATGGAAGCAATTAATCTTTCTGCTCGGGAAAAACTAAAAAAGTACTGTTACGTGTGCAAAATATGCGACGGCAAAGACTGTCCCAGCGGCGTTCCGGGAATGGGCGGAATTGGGAGCGGTTCTTCTTTTCGAAGCAACATTGAAGCGCTCAAAAAATATAAAATCACCACGCGCGTCATCCACAGCGTCACAATGCCCAATACATCCACAACCTTTTTTGGGCAAACTCTTTCCTTCCCAGTGATGGCAGCACCCATCACTGGCACGGTTACCAACATGGGCGGCGCAATGGATGAACTTGAGTACAACCGCGCAGTGGTAAAAGGATGTATCGATGCCGGCACAATTGCATTCGTTGGCGATGGTGCAACGCCCGATAAATACAAAATTGGCATACAAGCGCTTGCCGAACACGAAGGAATGGGGGTTCCAATTTTCAAACCGCGCACCAATAACAATGAAATTATCGAAAGGATAAAAGCTGCAGAAAAGTCGCATGCCATAGCTGTGGGTATTGACATTGATGCGATCGTTTTTAAAACGATGCTAATGAAAAACCAATCCGTGGGTCCAAAAAGCATTGCAGCGCTTAAAGAGATCATCGCATCCACAGAAATCCCTTTCATTCTTAAAGGGATTATGAATCCCCGCGATGCAGTGCTTGCCGTAGAAGCAGGTGCACATGCTATAATCGTTTCAAATCACGGGGGAAGAGTGCTCGACGAAATGGCAGGGTCAATGGACGTATTAGAAGATATTGTGCGGGAAGTAAAAGGGCATATCAAAATTCTCATCGATGGTGGATTTAGAACTGGGGTGGATGTCATTAAAGCGCTTGCGCTCGGCGCCGATGCGGTGCTCATCGGCAGGCCAATTGCAATTGCCGCAGTGGGAATGGGAAGCAGAGGGGTAACATTTTATTTGAAGCGCTTGCAACATGAATTTGAACAGGCAATGATTTTAACCGGCTGTCAAACAGTGCAAGAAATTTCTCGAGAAATAGTGCACAAAAACGGCGCTCTTTCACTAAAATTGTGATGTAGAATTCTTTCATTGTAAATTGTGATTGACGCATATTGTTTAATATCTTACTATCAGTTTAGCGGTTATTGTAACCGCAAATTTTTTTTGGAGGTATGAATTTTTTATGAAATCAGTAAAGATTTTCGCTCTTGCTGTTGTTGGGCTTATGATAGTTCCGGCAACGAGCTTTGCATTTATCGATCTTGGAGCATATGGCGGCTATTCCCTTGCATCGCTTGAATCAAACAGTATGTCTGAAGATTTAAAGGGATGGGAATATGGATGCTTTGGACATCTCACTTTAGGAATACCAATGCTCTTTTCAGTTGGGTTCGGAGGATTTTATCATGTTACCGATGCAACGATGGACTACAGCGGAAAGAAAACAGATGTCACCCGATCTTCCTATGGTATCGATGTGATGGGGACAATTGAACTGCCCATGTTGCCTGTAAACCCTTTTGTTCGGGCAGGGGTGGCAATTAACGAAACGCTCGAACAAGAACTTCTAAACATCGCAAAAAAAGAAAAGAAATTCGGTTCTTATTATTTCGCAATTGGCGCTGGCTATTCGATCTTCCCTTTTGTGCGCGTATTTGCCGAATATGTGTACAATTTTTCGAAACAAGAGGATGACACAAAACTCATGTCCAACTCGCTCCACATCGGAGCTATGCTAAGCATATAAATATCAAGAAAAACAATGCTGCCACTTTTTTTTATGGGTGGCAGCATTTTCCCACTACGCACTTCACAATCCATTTTTATGCTAATTTCCGCGCAACCGATCTTATAAAAATCCATTATTATAAGATGGGCGCATACATTCACTGCATGCACAAAATGTCGAAAGATGCATCAAAAAGATGCGAGGGGGCTAATTTACCGATTTAGGCTTGCCAGCGCGCTTTCGATAGATTTACCACTCAACTTACCATAGCAATCGTGTGAGCAGTCTTTTGCATGGCGTCGCCTTTCTGCAAGGTGTGACGCTACCACTATTTGCCGAAATATTAAGCACCAGCAACTTCGCATTTACTTCGAAACGCATGCGAATAAAACCGTAAAAATTCAAAAAATCCAACAAATCGACTGATTGTTCTTAAAAAAATGTTGACATTAAATAACCATTGGTAATATTAGTAACCAATGGTTATATTTTTTAAAAATACTTTCGCACCTGATTATTCTCGGTAAAAACGATGGCAAAACCAAATCGGAACAATCCATACAGCTTCAACGAATACCTCGCATGGCGAGAAGGCGTCGATTACTACGCCGACGATGCATTTCTGCAAAGGGTTGTGCAACACTTTTGCGGAGGCGATGCCGAAAAGGCAGATGCACGGGCGAGAGCAATTTCTAAAAAAGCTTCCTTCCGGTGGCGGCAGCTTGCAGAAGAAGCATCGCGTCCTGAAAAACGACCTTTAATTTTGCATTACGATGGCCATGGCAATCGCATCGATCGAATAGTGCGCCCCAAAGAGATTGAAATCATGGAAAAGGAAGTTTTCGGTGAACGGCTCTTTTCCGACAGCGTCACGCCATGGGAAAAACTGGTGAGCATGTACATCATCTATCAAAATAGCGAAGCTTGCATCGCATGTCCGCTCGTGTGTACAGAAGGGCTTGTTAAGCTTTTGGAAAAATTTGCAAACACTCCCGAGACGTTGCGCATTCTTACCCACTGCAAAGAAGGAATCGATGGCGAAATGGCAATTGGAGCGCAATATCTTTCGGAAATTCACGGTGGTTCTGATGTTGGGGCAAACCTTTTGGAAGCTGTTGAGACAAATGGCACATGGCGTCTCTATGGGAAAAAATTTTTTTGCTCTGCCGCACATGCCGATTATGCGGTTATTACGGCAAAGCCCACCGATTCAGAAAAAGTAGGCCTTTTTGTGATGCCCTCATGGCTTCCGGGAAACAAAGAAAAAGAAATTCGAAACGGCTATACCATCGACCGTCTTAAATGGAAGATGGGTACGTGCGAGCTTCCCACTGCGGAAATAACATTCAATGGCGCAATCGCATACCCAGTAGGTCCGCTCGAAAGAGGGCTTGCGAACGTCGTTGGAATTGTGCTTACGTACTCGCGGCTTACGGTGGGGCTGGCAGCCGGAGCTGGGATGGCGCGAGGCGTGCGAGAAGCAAAAAAATACAGCGAGTTTCGCGAAGCATTTGGGATGAAAATTGGCGATTTCCCGTTGGTAAAAGTGCAACTTGAGAAAATCGAACAAATATCGAAAAAAACCACAGCTGGCGCATTTAAATTGTACAGCGAATTTCTAACGCTTGAAGGCGGTGCGAAAGGAGGGCTTGTAACCAATGAACCGCTTGAAATGCGCAGAAAGCGCTTTGATGTCCGAGAGCTCATTATGTTACAAAAAATCACCGCCGCTGCTGATTCTACCGATGTTGCGCACACTGCGATGTCAATCTTTGGAGGACACGGGGTAATGGAAGACTTCTCATCGCTGCCTCGATTTTACCGCGATGCAGCTGTGAATGAGCTATGGGAAGGGCCGCGAAATGTGTTGCTTACTCAGATATTCAACGATCTGAAAAGGGCAGCCGAGTGGTATCCCGCATCGGATTTTGTAGCATCGATCTTGCGTGGAGCAGATCGCACCACGATACAAAACTTTGCCAATGAACTCAATGATCTCATGAAGTTACCTCACCTTTTTGGTCACGATGCCCACACCCTCGAGGCATGCGCGCGATGGGATCGGTTTTGTGAAAATTTCTTCCACGCATATCAAGAAATTGCGCTCGCTGAAGTTGAGGGTCAAAAAGAGCGCGAAGAAAAACTTACCGCCGCTACTGTGTAAGTTTTTTTGCGATGATATTCCCAAGCCGAAGCATGTGCGCGGTAATTTCGTTTTGCGTTCTTCCCGGATAATCGCGAAACGAAATGAGCACGCCATTGAGCGATGCGAAAAATGCATGTGCAAGATACCGCGCATGAATTTTTTGTTGAGCGCTTTCGAAAAAGCGATTTAAACAATCTAAAAGCGATCGGGCAACAGCATTGAGCTTTTTTACGCTTTCTCCCTTTAGGTTTCCATCGAGCATAAAGTGGGTCATCATGCGGAAAAGCTCATCGTGATCAATAAGAAAGCGCACGTATGTCTCGGCAACAGCTTCAATTCCTTTTGCTGAAGCTTCGTTTATTAACGGGACAAGTTCCTGCACGCCACGCAAAAACGCTTCAACGAAAATCGACTGTTTATTTGAAAAATAGCGATAGATAAGAGCATGAGAAATGCCAGCCTGGCGCGCGATGTCGCGAATGCTTACTTTGTTGAATGGCTTTCGCGCAAAAACTCGCTGTGCTGCTTCGATGATCACCTCGCGCCGCAATTCGCGCTCGCGCTTTTTAATGTTCCCATATAAAGTTTTTTTCGTCGATTTCATATAGCGCTCAATTGTAAAAATTTTACCGTTACGCCATCACACCATCCACAAAAGAATAACAATAGTTTCTCGGCAATGCGATGTCAATAATGAAAAAAAGAGTATTGAATTAATTCGCATTTCTCTCAACAATTAATATTATTAATCGCTGTGAACAGAAATGCAATGCGCACGGTGATGCACAGAAAACTTACAATAAATGTGTGCAATGGGCGAAAAAAATGCGTAAAAGCTCGATTCGCAATGAAAAACTGTATGGTATGAAATTTAACGGTTGAAAATTTATGGCAATGGTGCAATTTTTTTCGTGAAAACAAAGTTGAGTCTATTGAATGGAATGCGCATTTGCAAACGCAAAAGCGATAAACTTCAACTCGCAATTGCCATTTGATGATAATCAAAAAAAACCAAGGGCGAAACGTATGGGTACTATTTACGAAATAAATGCATTTCTAAAAGAGCTTTTGGATCCCTTTGAAATGGCCGATGTTGCCCTCAATGGCATTCAGGTAGAAAACGAAGGTATAATCTCAAAAATTGCGTTTGCCGTCGATGCATCTTTCGATGCAATTGAGCGCGCACGTGCCGAAAATTGCAATCTTTTGATTGTGCACCATGGTTTTTTTTGGGGTAAGGTAATTCCAATTACAGGCAACTTTCGAAAAAGAATTCGCACAATGCTTACGCACAATATTGGCCTTATTGCCTATCATCTCCCTCTCGATGCGCATCCGCAATATGGGAACAATAGCCAACTGTTGAGAACAATTACCAACCAACCACTTGTACCGTTTGGGAAATCTAAAACGACCACAATTGGATTTATGACAACGCTTGCGGAACCTTTAAAACTCGATACAATAATTTCTCGAATAAATGCAGGCAATCCTACTTGGCCACAGGTAATACTCCCATTTGGCACAACGCACGTGCGTACGATTGCCGCAGTTTCGGGAAGTGGTGCCAATACAATTGATGAAGCAATCGAAAAAAACATTGACCTTCTCATTACTGGGGAAGCTCCCCATCACCTTTATCACACCGCAAAGGAAGCTGGCATCAACGTTCTTTCCGCAGGGCACTATTTCACCGAAACATTTGGAGTTAAAGCGCTAATGGAGCCAATAAAAAAACAATTTAATGTTGAAACATTATTTTTCGATATTCCCACTGGACTTTAGGGGAATATGAAATGGCGAATATTGCTCAATATTAATGGGTTGAAATCGCAAGCAAAAACGCGTTTAATTTAGACAACCACATGAAAAAATATTTACGGGAATAACGAATTGGAAATAAAAATAATTTTAGTACATACAAATTCACAACTGATCGAATTATTAGTACATGAAATTTACACGAAATAATACAATTTAATTCAGCGTGCTAAAAATTTGAAAAAAACAAACGAATTGAAATTTTCATGGAAACGAAAAATTTTTTATTGTTGACAATATTTAAGTTGAAAGTGCAATTACATTTGAAATCTAAATGTTCTTTGAAAACGTGAGGGAAATGTCGCAATATTATAGAATTTTTATATACATTTTAATATAATTATTGATGAAATCGAATTTCGCGAACCCCTCTTGGCGACATAATTTGCCGAAAATCGCGGGAGGTTCGCGCAAATTAACTCCTGAACAGTTCAGAAGTTAGAAATTGCCCTTGTTATTTTGAACATTTTTCATAATTTTGTTCAGGAGGTTCGCGAAAAGTGCCACTTAACTACTGAATTGTTCAGGGGTTAAGAAGGGTGCTGTCGGAATTTCTCCCCGCTAATAGGGGATTGCGACCCGCTCTCGAGGAATACCCAAAACGTATTTATACCCTCTTCAGGGTCGGAATTTCTCCCCGCTAATAGGGGATTGCGACGGTATAGTCG
>JAOAAF010000093.1 GCA_026419015.1 Spirochaetota bacterium | reverse complement strand
ATCGTACACAGTATCGCACAAAAAAAACGGGATGTGCGGGATGTCAAATTCTATGCAAAAAGAAAGCAGCAAATGGCACCATTATGCCCGAATTCGAAACCATGTCGCACTTTACGGCATTGATTGGCAACAACGACATCGACACAGTTGTACAGGCAAATCAACTATGCAACGAGGTAGGCATGGATACCATAAGCGCAGCGGTGACGCTCGCAACGTATTCCGAAATATCAGGAGAAACGCTTGCACCAAATCGAATCATTGAACTGCTCGACTTAATTGCCCATTCAAAAGGCGAAGGCCAATATCTCAAAGAAGGTTCATTCCGGTATGCACAGCGAATGGGCAAAATAGAAGCCTCAATGACCGTCAAAAAACTCGAATTGCCTGCATACGATCCCCGTGGTGCTTACGGGATGGCGCTCGCATATGTAACATCCACGCGCGGTGGTTGCCATCTGAGAGCATACCCCATTTCTCATGAAATTCTTCGCAAGCCCATTGCAACTGATCGATTCTCATTTAGCGGAAAAGCGCGAATCATCAAAATATCAGAAGATCTCAACGCAGTTGTCGACTCGCTTACTGCTTGTAAGTTTATTTTTTTTGCCGCAACGCTTGAAGAATTTGCGCTTGCATTGAAAGGTGTAACCGGCATTCCTGCGACGGCTCAAGATTTGCTTCGCGCAGGAGAACGCATTTACTATCACGACAGAGTAATGAATGCGTTAAACGGTTTTTCTGCAGACGACGACGATTTACCCGAACGATTTTTCATACTTCCCGGCTCCTCTGGGGATGGGATTGAAATACCGCCAATCGATCGAGAAGCATTTTTAAAGGCCCGCGCTGCCTATTACAAAAATCGCGGCCTTGATGAAAATGGCATGCCAACCGAGAACAAGATGAAGGAACTCGATCTGCTATGATTCGCCTTTTGCAAAAATTTGAGCAAAAACTTTTGCGCCATGGCCTTTGCGAAGATGGGACAATCCTTTTGGGATTGCTCGATGATAAATTTTACTGGAACAAAATTGACACAAATACTTCTCTTCTCGAAAAGGTATTCGAAGAACTCAATATTGCCAGCATTCTTTTTGCAAAGCCGGCTGAACCGTATTTCACAATTTTAAATTCGCTTGCCGATGAAGCAACAAATGGCTTTTTTGTTCCTCAGGATAGCGAAACGCGTACTTTTTTTCACGATATCCCAGTTGCAGAAACTCTCGATCTCAAAAATATCGTCGGTGCATTAAAACGCAGGAGATCCATTTTCATTAAAAACAATGGCATCGTTACCTATGGAACCATAAGCCCTGAGCAGGCATTTGTCGTCTACAGTTCGGTATGCTTCTCTTCATACGTGAAATTCTTTTCCGATATCCTTTCTAACCCAACGAATTGGCAAAAAAAAGAATTTGCTATAAACGAAGCCACTCGCTACCTCAATTTTTTAACCACATGCACCAGAAATGTGAAACTTCAAAAAGGTCCGTTGCACGCACGCAGCGATATACTCTCCGCAATTGTCGATGCCGGGAAAGCAACTGTTCAATGCCGACTTGTCGATTCATACTTTGGAAATATTTCTTACTTTGATGGAACTTCAATATACATAAGCCAGACAGCAAGTTCGCTTGATGAATTAACAGGCTGCATCGACGAGTGCCCCATCGATGGTTCGAGTTGCACAGGGATAACCGCCTCAAGCGAATTTACGGCACATCGGGAAATTTTTCTCCATACTCAACGTCGCGCAGTTTTGCATGGGCATCCAAAATTTTCTGTTATCATGTCGATGCAATGCCCACTACGCCCTTGCGAACTCGAAGGCGATTGCCACCGACGCTGCCCTCACAAGCGTTTTATCGAAAATGTGCCGATTGTCCCTGGTGAAATCGGAACAGGAAAATATGGCCTGTGCCAAACGCTTCCACCCGTGCTTAAAAATTCGCACGGTGCGATTGTCTATGGCCACGGCGTGTTTACCACTGGAGAAAACGACTTTGCCGACGCTTTCAAACAGTTAGCAGATATTGAGATAATGTGCGTGCAACGATATATTGAAACTATCAAAGCAAACGACTCGCAGAAAAGTTAATATGCAACGCATAGGCCTTGCGTTTTCACTCCGTGCGCATATTTTAGAACAGAAAATACATTGGTTCCATTTTTCAAATTTTCAATAAAAATTTTCCATCTCATTGCATTGTAATGAAAGCCGCGACTATTTAATCGTTCTGAAAATGTTGCCCATGGAAACTCCTGTCGATATAACGATACTGTTCGAAGAGCGATTGTTTTTTCATCAACAGGAAGTATTCGCACGTTTTGTATAAATTGTAAAGGATATTCCCGAAAATACTCCTCCGCATTCGAAAAGTAAATTATTCGAATAACAATATTGTGCCTCTTCGCATAGTTTGCGATGCGTGCAATTGCGCGAGTGCCTTCAAGCCTGCCAGCTAAAATTGTAATTTTATTCTTTAATGCCTTCGTGCGAATTTCTTCATAAAGAGATTGATTGTTGAAACATGTGAAAAAACCAAACCGTTGCGATATTTCATCAAGCACGGTAAAATACCGATTTGTAAAATGGAGCCCTATTTCCCACGTTTGCATGCAATATTCAAAATCGATATACGGTGGTAAGGAAATCTGCCTAATGATTTCTCGCACATTCCCTTTCCTTCCCGCACTCCACAATTTCCGAAAACCTTTATAGCATTTTGCATGATGCAGAAAAGCGATGTTAATAAAATTTGATGCAACGATTCTCTTTGTGCAATCAATTATCCATATACGTTCGCTTTTTGCCCACGACGCAAGCACAAAATTTTGAAGGCTGCCAACCCCTACATACCCACCGCCAATTTTTTCAATAAAAGGCCTAAAAAGATCTATGCGCGCTTCATTCGGTGCAATATTGATTGGCTTATCCCACATGCTGTGTTCACAAAATTCTTCATTGCTATTCCATTTTTCTTTATTGCACTGCAAAAATGAAATGCATAATAAAAAGAATAACAAAACAATGCGACGCGATTGTGATAGTTTGCAAATCAAAATCTTCATATTTATTATTTTACAATTTTAAAACATATTTTTTGCTTAAGGACATCATTTTCAAAAAGCTGTACACAGTGGGATCCCTCCGCCAGTGAAAGGGGACGCCTAACGCTGGAATGAAGGAATTCCTTCTTGCCACCATTGACTTGAAACGACCATAGAGAAAAAGAGTGACGCGGGCATTCAATGATCAATGGAATCATCTGTACGCGTAAATCCAGTTGGGGATCGATGAAAAACACTTCCCCTTCTGCTGGCGAAATAATTTGCGGCGGTCCATCTTTCTGCAAATAGTTTGCGATAGCAAATGCAGACGAACACGAATGGCACGATGATTGGAATCCATCATCCTCGCTTACAATTTCAACAGAGGTGGGGCAGCATTTCCCAACGCGATTTCCCGTAATTCGGCATATCCTTTCCATCCTCCAATTTGCCGGATAATGAAAACGGGGCATGCGCTTCCCTTCCAAAACGCGCATCACCTGGTGAAATATCCTCCCCGCCCCCCATCCTCCGGAAACTCCATACATTTTGTTACCGCTGAAATTTCCCACCCACACTCCTACAACATATTTATCAGTGTATCCAACAATCCACGCATCGCGATAATCGCTCGAAGTACCGGTTTTTGTTGCCACCTCAAAAGGAAAATCTTGAAAATTCCGCTTCCCAAATGCTCGGCGTCGCGCTTCCCTATCCGCGAGAATATGGGTAATATAGTATGCAGCTTTTTTCGAAAAAAGCGTTCTTGGAGAATCTAACAACAGCTTATTCCCATCGGCCTGCTTCGCAATGCAAAGCGGCCGCATTTCCCCTTTTAACGGAAATGCGGAGTAAGCCTTCACCAGTTGCATGAGCGATGCACCCGCTGAACCAAGTGCCATTCCAAGCCCATGATGATGGGGACCCTTTCGCAAGTGAGTGAAGCCAGCATTTTCTAAGAACGCATAGAATTTCTCTTCGCCAATCTTGCGCACAAGCCATACTGCTGGAATATTGCGCGAAGACGCGAGCGCATCTCTGATGGGGATATTTCCCCAGAAACGCATGTCATAGTTTTGTGGTTGAAAAACAACTCCCTCAACTCCGGTTTCAAAGGCAAATGGCATATCGGGTACTTGAGTCCATGGCCGATAATTAAAAAGATCAATTGCAAGGGCATAAATAAAAGGCTTCAAGGTGCTCCCGGCCTGGCGTATGGCAATTGTTCCATTGACCTGTCCTTCATTTTCATCGAAATAATCCACAGAACCAACCATTGCGCGAAGCAAAAGAGCACTCCCATCGGGGGGGATTTCGAGTACAAGAACTGCACCATTGTTGCCACCAAACTTTTTTACAGACGCAATCTCATTTCGTAAAATTTCGTTCACAGTACAGTTTAAATTGGCAGAAAGCGTTGTTACAATTGTGCCCTTTGCCGTAGGAAAATTTTCGCGAAAATACGCCACAAAGTGTGGTGCCACGCTTCCTGGATTGAATTGGTTTTCGGCAATCGGATTTGTTCCTTTTAATTGACGGCGATGTATGTTCGTAAAAATTGACGCAGCGATTTCCCTTACCCTTACGCGCGCGCGATTAACATTGGCATGCTCTTTTTCAGATATCTTCAAAAGCAGTCTTTCAAATCGTCGGACAAATGCATCCTCTGACATTGCTGTTCTTCGGATAAACACTGCCAGTGCGCATGATTCTTCAACGGTAAGCTGACGTGGATCGCGATTGAACATCATTCGCGATGCCATTGAAATGCCGATGCAGTTACCAGGAAATGCTACCAGATTGACGTATGCTTCGAGTATTTCTCGTTTTGAGTAATGAATTTCAAGTTTGATCGCCAAAATGATTTCAACCAACTTTCGTGCGAATCGATTTCTCGGCAGTCGATCGCCATATACAATGCGAACCAACTGCTGGGTAATTGTGGATGCACCTGATACAATTTTTCCAGAAGAAATGTTTTGCCATGCTGCGCGAATCATTGCAAAAGGATTTACGCCCGGATGCCAATAAAACCATTTATCTTCTACCGCGCACAAGATCTTTAACACATCTGCTGGCAATTTATCAATCTCCACCCACTCGTGCAGCGCACCGACTGTTCGATCCCGAAACACGTGCAACACTGTTCCTTCCTCCGAGATGAGTGTACACGAACTGCTTTTTGAAAAAATATCTTGCGGGGGAATGATGAGAAAAAAAGCAAAAAGCGCTACTATGCTCGACCACACGACAGCCCACGGGCTGCGCATCAGCACCTTTCTCTGTGGGAAAATTTTCATCTCACCTCAACGCTATCGCTTGCGGTTTTGCCAAACACTTCAGGCGCATACATTAAAAACGCATGGGTGCCCTGCGCGGTCGATTTCCCTTTCACCAATGGACGAGCAAGATAGTAAAATTCATGAATTCCCGGTGCCAGATAATCGCGACTGATTACTACTCTGTCATCGCGAAGTTCGTACCTATCAAAATCCTGCTCAAACCACCATCCAGTATTTTCGCCGCGCTTTTGCTGCACAAACCGATTTATCGCTGCACTTTCGGTTGCAAAGCTCGACTTCACCGCTTCGACGTTTGACGGAAGAGAATCGTTGATTAAAAAATTAAAATACGGCTTTGGATTGATCACAGTAATACGGCACAGGTACATCTCGCCCCGCATTAGCGACTTCGACTGCTCCAATGTTAACTCTCCCTTCGCACCAGTTTTCATGCGAAATATCTCTTTTCGCACTTCTATTCCCTCATCGCGGGGTTGGGCATCCAACCGTGTGGGCGAATAGTGCAGCGTTGCAGTATAGTACAACCTTCCTTTCCCGCGCACAATAGCAAATTCAAACGGTTGAATACCCTTAGGATCTGCGATTTCAAAAAGATCGCTCATCCGAATTATTTTTGTCAGATACGCATTCGAGCGCGCTGAGAGAATTTCATCGACAATCCGCGTGGTACCAATCTTCACCTGTACGGTGAAATCGCTATCCCCTTTCTCGTATTTTTTTGCATATTCAAAAAGCGCCAGTGCTAAATTCCCCACTCCATGGCTCTCGTTCCACCATCTGCATGCTTTATCGTCGATTGCAAATCGCACAATTTGCGGGATTACCGGATTGCCAGGTTCAACTTTCATAAACAATCGAAGCAAAACGCCAAGCGTGGATGATTTCGAATAAAGCGAACTCCCTAACGATGAAATAGGCAATTCGCGGAACGATACAGCGCGTGTAGTGAAATCCATCCTACTTTTGATGTCCTCAATCAATCGCGAAATATCTTTGTCCGAATTCGATCGATTAACGCGCCGCACTTCAGCAAGCCCGAGCGCAAAATTTGCTTTAGCGCGCAAGGAGAGTGCGTGTTCGTTTTGCAACAATACCCTCTCAAGATCGCGAACATCTTTTTTCTCTTTTGCAAGTACCTGATAGATGAGAGCAAAATTTTCAAACATCGCCTGTTCTGGTTCGTTGAGCGGTCGGCGGACATACCAAACAAGGTAATCCAGCGCTTTGCGATAAATTTCCTCGTTGAATTGAAAGCCGCGCTGGCGCGCATACTGCAATACAAACGTTACGTACGCAGTAAGATATGGATTGCTTACTCGATAGGAAGAATCAGACCAAAACGAAAAACCACCATCGCTATTTTGGAACGTGTGAAGCGAATCCAAGAAAAATTCCTTTATTTGGCTAAAATCGTATCCCTCGCCTTCTTTTGGTTTATACCGAAATCGCTGCAAAAGCTCACCGGAAGTGATTGCACATAAAAATGCAGATGCCCGCTGTTCGATGCAGAAGTATGGATTTGAATGGTAAAAATTAAATGCTTTCTGCAATCCTGACAGTGCAGTCGATGCTAAGGAAATTTCCAGCCCCCCTAATTCCCCCATCACTTCTTCGCGCGAAGGGATTTTTATTCCTTCCGATATTTTCTCATCGGTAAATCCAGCAATTGTAAATGCTTCTGTCGGGGGGTGCTCGCGAATGGGGAGAGAAAATGCTACCTGATCTTTTGCCGTCCCCGCATCGCCCTTCGCCTTCATTTCGCAACGGACAATTCCTTTCGCGACAAGAATGCCATTGCCTTTCACTGCATATTTCTGTTGCACATACGCTTTCTCATCTAATCGCGCAACAAACGAAACCTCTTTCGAAGCACCTTTGGCAATAAATACAATCCTTCGCGCTTCGCGCTGTTGCTTTTGATTGAACACTAAATGCGGGGATGCAATTGTGACTTCAAATTCTGCATTGCGAGAAGTCTGATTTATTACAACTGCCCCAATTTCAAGTTCATCGCCAGGACGAATGATTCTTGGGACAATGGGTTGCACCACAAGGGGAGTGCGAACAAAAAATTCATGTTCCCGTGTCGCATATTTTCCCTTCGCGCATGCAAGGGCAAAAACTCGAAAGGTGGTAAGATTGTCGGGAAGGATAAATCGAACGCGCGCTTTCCCCTCCGCATCCGTCTTTATAGAAGGATTCCAAAATGCAGTGTATTTAAAATTCTTTCGAGTTCCATCTTCCCCATCAAAGTGAAATCCCCCAAATCCTGTATCGCCCTCGCCATCGCCTCCACCCGGCGCATTGCCCTTCAGCGCATATACGAGTTGCTGGACCAGAAAGCGTCTGTTTTCGATTGCTCTCACAAAGAGCGGCCATTCATTGTAAAACGCGCGAACCGGATCGGGATAGTGATAATTCACCAGATCGAGCACGCCCCGATCGGCAACCGAAAGCGAAACTTCCGCATTAGGTTCAGAGACAATCTCTACTTCAACGGTGTCGCGCGGTGTATATTGACTCTTATCGGTTGAAATTTCCAGCCGAGCGCGTTTCGTTGACGTATTTACATTTAATTTTAAAATACCAATTTTAAAACGCGGAATTCCAAGATCTTCCACTAAAAGCCGTTGCTTATTAATACCAATTGGCAATTCTTTGGTGCGCGATGTGATGAGCATCACGCTAAGATAGACATTTGGCATATATTCGCTTTTTATTGGAATTTCAAGCGGTTTTCCGTCATTGCCAATAACCATAGATTTTTTCCAGATCACATTCTCGCGTTCAAGGGTTACAATTGCGCGCGCTTTTGGAAATGGAGATTGCACTAATACCCGTGCTGTTTCGCCCGGGCGGTACTCATTTTTGTCGGCAATGAGTTTTACCACATCGTCGTTTGGCACGTCCCATCCTCCAAAATCACCTCCCCATGCGTGCACAATCATCCGCGAGGCGGAAAGGCCTCTTTTTTCTTTTACGGTTATAATATAGGTCCCCGCGCTTTCTGGTTTAAACGTACACGTGTGGGGAATTTCGGACAGTTTGAGATCTTCGCGATGAACCAATTTGGCTGTGCGGATATTTTGCATTTGGCGAGAATCTCCCGGTCCTTTGCTTTGAATGGATTTCACTCTGTCTCTTATACACATCT
>JAOAAF010000092.1 GCA_026419015.1 Spirochaetota bacterium | reverse complement strand
ATNGGCAACCCCTCTCCCCTTGCCATCGTTTCCGAGTGCCACAAGATCGAATGCAAAGCCTTTCTGGTAATGCTGATACGGCGAGTTGGTACGAATTCCGAAAATAAACTCACCCGCAAAAACAACACACGAACTGACATTCGTTACCGATTTTTGATCGACATCGGTCACTCGTGCCTCTATCTCAAGCTGGTAGGGAACGCTTATTGAAAGCTCATCGCTTTCGGGGTATGTCATCGGGGTAAGCATAAGCTGGTATGGGAAAACTCCTGCGAAATTTGTCTTTCCCTCAGCGCCTGCAACGTATTCATAGGCATTCCCTTGCCGGGCTAAATACACCTCATCGCCAAACAGATACTCCGCAAACCGTTCACTCGAAATGCTGATGGGTCGTCGCCGAATTGTGAGTTGAACTGGCGCGTTTTGCATCGGGGCACCAAAAAGATATTTACCTTCAACCTCGCAATGCAATTTCGCATTTACCCGCGAATTATCAATTCCCTTTGTTTGAACCGAAAAGCTCACGGGACGAAATTCTTCAACTTGGAACGTATCGTACAAATACTGCCCACTTCGTTCTGATAAACCCTTTGGAATTACGTACAACGAATAATGTCCGAGTGGAGAATCTTTGGGGATTGCAAATGAATCGAAAACACCGCCTTCCTCGGTAATATCCACAATCTTTTCAAAAAATGTTTCCCCCTCTGCATTGCGAACCTTCACAATTGCCTTCCCGCCAAGCGATTGAACGGGGATATACTCACCTGCTTTCCAGAGCCCAATAGCTGCCTTAAAATTGACTTCATCGCCAGGGCGATAGAGCTTGCGATCGAACACAATAATTCCGCGAACAGATATTTCCCTTTTTTCCGAAGAATAATCTGCAAGCGAAAACATATATACCGAATGATCTCGCGCGGTTACAAACGCTTGGTCTTTCACACCATTCGACGACTCTGCCACAAAAATTGCTTTTTCATCATCAAAAATTTCTGCCGTATTCATGCTGCAACTTCCTTCAGAATCCGTTACACACTCAGCGACTTTTTTTCCCCCCTCATACGCTCGTACGCGAACACCTTTTATTGGATTTCCATTCGTCAGCGAATGAACCCACGCAATTGAACGATCCACTCCTTGTTTGATTGTCATTCCAAGGTCTGTCGATTGCACATACAAAGTGTAAGAATCAACTGTTTCGGTACCACGATAATATGATGGAACCTTTGCAGAAAATTTAAGCCCAACCCACCCACGCCGAGTTGGACCAAGGTAAGAAGAAAAATCAAATCCAAGCCTTTCCGCTGAATTTGGGCCAATATTGGTTTTCCACGGAATGCTCGCAATTTCCTTCGCATTTGAAAAGATTGAATACTTTCTATTTACGATCGATTGGGCAAGTTCATCCAACGAAAATGATACAATGCGCACATCTACCTCTGGCAGATTCGCAACATCGACAGGGATTTTTTGCGCCATAAGCGCTTCAATGCACACATGATCGGAAAGAGTATATAACGAGGGCCGATATGAAGGAGTTTCAATCTGAAACCGGTTTTCTCCTCGGAGGGGATTGCCATAGGAATCGGTAAAGTTTTTTGCCACTGAAATTGTATATTTTGTTCCCGGTTTAATGGTCCATGCGGTGAGGGGCACCGAATAGACTGTTCCTTCATCTGTCCATCGCCATCGCGCATGGGGAGTAAATGAAATAAGCTTCATCACATCGCGCACGCGAACGGGATTGGTAAAATTGAGACGCATTTGCCACAAATCCTGAAAGTAATTTACATCTTCTCGTTCCAGGGATACTTCAACAGGTCCATACGTGCGAAATTCTTTTACAAAATCATCCTCCATCGGTGAGTTGCCACCTTTTGGGACCAATTTTTTCGATATCGCCAGCACCACCTTTTCGTCCCTTCCATACGATTTTTCCGGTTGAACGATTACCACGCGTTCGACATCCATTTCGGTAGGAGAATAATACCATCGGGAAAGTGCTGTTTTTGCTGGCCGAACTACCTTAAATGGATGCAGCCGTGGACCGCATCGCAATTTAACATTCTTTTCCACATCGCCTATTGTGACAGGATAGTTGAAGATGATCTGAAACGATTGATCGTAATCAATCATCGTTGATGAATCGTATTCACCTTTTCTAACCAATGAAAATTCCAAGATTTTCAAAGAAGGCGTTTTGAATTCGAATGTTATCCCTTTGCCGAGCACTTTGCCGTCAAGGGAGCGTATCCCTTTGGGCACTTCAACGCGATATGCTGTGCCAGGATTGAAACCATTTTTCGGGATAAAAGCGCACACGCGGCTTCCATACCACCGGAAATTCCCTTCAACTGGCGGATGCACGGTAAAAACGCCTTCGGTATGCTCCTCAAGTTTTGCGAGCGGTACAATTGGGTGGTTAAATACCACGACAATCTCCTTTTTGAGATCATCGTGGGTAATTGTTCCTGTAGGCGTTGCCTGAACGATGCGAAGCTCTGTTTCATTGTCTTCGCGAAAATCAGCTTTTTCATTACCCTCATGTCCAACTTTGATAGGAGTTTTTGATTGGGCAGATACATATGTAAAATAAAGTATTGCGATTCCCAGAAAAATGCTTACACCAATCAATAACCGATACCCGAAATGTAAACGCTGAAAAAATGTATAAAAAAAGCGGATGGTTAACATTGTTCGATTCACAAGCGTATTCTTTAACTGGGCGAAGCATTGGATTAAAGAATACAACTTCGATAAATAGTAAAAAAAATTCATATTCACTCCTTCAAAATTATTTTATCACTTCATCACCACGAAAATAATTTTTATATTACCAATTTCTCAATGTCAATTGTTTTTTATTGATCATCAAATATCATTAAATCTTCCAATCATGCCATGTGCGCACCTTTTGAAAATACATGTCATAAAAATATTATGTAGGGGGGAACAACACTCATACGGAAATGTTTTTTAAAATTGTTCGCAAATGATCGGGAAAATGATAAAAAGGAAAATGAAGTACCTGCAAAAAACAAATTGCTTTTCACATCCCAACGCTCTTCCAGCCCTTGGCAAGTATTTGAGCGGCCCACTCATTGCACCGTTTTTTCGAAAATGAGGGAAATGCAACCAAAAGAAGGGCGCCCAAAATCGCAAATTCCATGAGATGTATCATAAAAGATTCACCATCTATCATAACAGGAACCATCGTATTGTAGCGCAACCGCTGCGGTATCAAAAACGAAATGCCAACATCCCAATCCAAATACACAATTCGCACTCCATTGCAAAGGCATCGATTGCGATGCTTAATACGAGCTCGCGAAAAGATCAAGACCTGCTTGTCCAACCCAAGTTTTTTTACACTGCGATAGATAAAGTCAATGAGAGCGTGCGGCATAATAGCGGTAAAATAGCAGTTACCCTTTTTTTTCTTTAATGGGGTAATTGTCTTTCGAATTTTTCCATTAACGACGCGAGGTACAATAACCCATCGTTCGCATGGATCGATCCAATGAAGCGGAATAACTTTTTGTGAAAAACGAGGCGAGCGATGCATTATTTTCGGCGATATTAAAAACGTTTTATCCTTGTTTTCGAAGAATTTCCTCTGCAACCATTTTAAGTTTTGGTGAAACTTTTAATGGCGGTAGCTTTACTTCAAATTTTGGAATTTCCGTAGAATCGCCTGCTTTAAGCCAAAGCGAGAGCGCATACACCATTCGCTCATATATGTTCTGCACCATATCGCTTCTTCCCGATAAGCGATAATATTTCAATGCATACAGCGGTTGCTTTTTGTCGAAAAAGTAATAATCGCCCACTCGGGTAAGCCCATCGCGATATGCTGTCTTTTCATAAATGGCAGCTGCTTTCTCAATTTCGCCCTTATTGAAAAGTTCGTTTGCGTGTCGAATCAGTTCTACCCTTGTTTTCTCATCCATGACGGATCCCAATCCATTATGTACGGTAACCATAACCGTGTTTTTTTTCAAGCAAAAAACGCATCTTATCATTCACTCCATCTAACAAAAAGCAAAAAAGCCTTTTACAGAAAGATGCAGGGGCTGTCTCTTATACACATCT
>JAOAAF010000091.1 GCA_026419015.1 Spirochaetota bacterium | reverse complement strand
TGCAGGGGAGAACGTTCGTGAATAGCATGTTCTATTTATGATTATTTTCTTGAGTTCATCTGACAAATCATTAAAATCCGCACAATAACCCGCAATGCGAACAAGTAAATACGGATATTTCTCGGGATGATGATATGCATCGATAAGCATTTGCCTGTTAAGCACATTCGGTTGGAACTGCATTCCACCCTTTTTGAAAAAAGTTGCAATAATCCCTGCCAATTTTTCAGGTCCATCGGGACCTTGGAAAAGCGCTGA
>JAOAAF010000090.1 GCA_026419015.1 Spirochaetota bacterium | reverse complement strand
ATTATACCGTACTGGTGAAAGAAAAGTTAGATGGGGTGGAGTTTTTGCACAAGGTCGTTCCCGGTTCGGCTGACCGCTCCTACGGGATTCATGTGGCGCGATTAGCAGGGATTCCCCGCGTGGTTACTTCTCGTGCGGCACAAATTTTACAGCGGCTTGAAAAACAATCTCGCGCAAAAACTCAGTGCAATCGCGAAAATGAATCCCAAGCCGAGCAGCTTGAAATTTTCAATGCAGCAAATCATCGAGTTATACGCGCAATAAAAGAAATAAATTTGGATACCATCACACCGCTTGAGGCATTGAATGTGCTTTCGCAACTTAAAAAGGAAATCGAATGAGGCGCGAATGCTTATTTTTGGGAATACTGCAACGAAAGCGCACCATGGGAGGAAATATTTTACCACGACTGCATATATTCCTTGACGAACTGGTGGGAGAGGGTACTGTGAATGCAGTTTTTTGTTCTTGGCAAATACCATAACGTTATTTTCCTAAAGATTGTGCTTTGAGGTAGTTTGGTGAAAAAGGATGCATTGAAGGATAAGTTGTTAAATGAAATTATCCAGCGGGAAGAGGACCGCCTATTTATTGTCGATAGGGAATGCTATATTATTTATACGGGAACAAGTGCAAGCGATGAACGCCCGTTTATTCGGGTGGGGAATTATATCGATTTGCCGGTTGAAATCATTCCCCAGATAGAGAACATTGTCATTACCGATCTTTTGGTGGGGAATCCTGCGTTTGAACAATTTAACATCGATGTGCGAACGCTTTCTCACAACAGATACATCGGCAGTCTTCCAGTTGTAGCAAAATATCTCGATTTCCAAAAGGTTTTTGGGCTCGATTTGACCAATGCGAAAATCGTTGATGTAGAAAAAGATATCCCATTTATTCAACATAAAACGGAACTAAAAGACAGCAATGCATTCATCGGTATTTTTTATACAAATGGAAATTTTAAAATTCACCACAAAAACGTTTTTTTACTCGATTTGCTCAGAGAAATTGAATCCTCAATTGATGAAAAAAAGCTCATGGATCGATTGGTGGGGAGCACTCGCCAATCTCGACGATATGAAGGCGAAGGGGTAGTGTTTGTTGGGAAAACGCCCTTTTTTTACAAGAATGGAAATTTTATATGCTATCATTTTCCACGACATTTTCTAGAAGACTTTGCCCGATTATCGATTGATCCGACGCAAATATATGAAATCATTCATCCTTCAGCGAATTTCATTCACATCAGCAGGTTGCTTCGATGGAAACATTCCACCTCAGGGAGATTGCTTGTCATTACCAATCATCGCGAACAGTTTGCATACATGCAAAAGCTGTTTTCAAAGGCAATGCTCTCCCGTAAGGATTTTAATGGGATTTCGTATGATTCTCCCAATGGGATTTCGATTGCGAACAGTGGCGAAAATTTTAATATCACAATTCGTTTTATGCGCACAAAGCCACATCGCCGTGATCTTGTGCTTGCATATATAAAGGGTTCGCAGGGAATTGCACGAGCGGTAAAGATTAAGCAGGATGGAATTATTGTGCCTTCGTCCATTTATGAAGAATATCCGACGATTTTGCGTTCTGCGAACATTCCCCTATTGGTTTTTGCCGATACGAACTTTTCGCAGAAAAGTTTGCGCGATTCTTCGCTCGTTCTTCTCCAGCCTGGCGTACAATATGAATTTCGCAAGTATAATTCGCTCGATGAGATTCGCGCTGATGTTGAAAAGATGATTGGAAAATTTTTTGATTATGCCAAATCTTCACCTGCGGAACTTGAAAGGGCTGTAAAAGAAAAGGTAACGCAGCAAAAAAATAATTCCCTCATTGCGGAAGAATACGCCGATGTAAAGAATTTCATTTCAGCATGTCGCATCGCATTGGAAGAAGAAAAAGATCGTAGAAAAGCTGCCGCGTTAAGAAACGCCATAAGCGAATTGGCATTCGCTGGTTCTCGGATAATCGATAAAAATTATGCCTCATGCTTTCGCATTATCATCGCATTTTGCGACAACAAAGTTTTCGAATTTGTTGAGCTTTTCAACAGAAAGACGCCGACGTGTTCAATCGCCTGCGAAGAGATTTCTGAACAATCCCTTCTTCGAATTGATGAAGTAGCAGATGACAGCGAGAAAGAATTCCTCCGACGCATTATCCGCGATCGCGAGCGATTAAAAAAATTGCTCGAGCTTTTGCAACAACCATCGTCGAAAAAGAATCTTACTGAACTTTCAGGTGCACTTCAGGAAAGAAGAGAATATTTTTACACTGAAGAGCCTTCAATCGATTTTCGTCTCGATGTGAAAAAGCCTTCTGGGATTTTTATAAAAAAAGTTATTGCAAGCGTGCTTGTCGCAATCTCGTCTGCGTATATAATTTATTCATCGGTCCGATTATACCACAAGGATCTTGAATTTCGCGCTGACGCAATAAAAAAACAGGAAGAACAGGCAAGAAAGCGAATTATCGAGAAGTATCGAATTGAAATCAGTGCGCGCGAAATATTTACCTTTGCGAACAAAATTGCGTTGGAAAATGGATATCGCCCTATCACGTATAAGGGATTGAAAGAAAAAAATCCAAACTGGATATATCCTGGAAATACGTTTACGATCGAAAAAGAAATAATTGTTGTAAAAGAAGGGGATACCTTATGGGATATTGCGCATCAAAAGCTTTTGGAACGAAATATTAATTTTTATCGGATTTACGAAGAGTTGCAAAAATTACCGAAAGAGAGCACCGCGTTTTTCGAAAAATATTCTCGCGCAAAGAATGCTGCCTACAGCGATGCGCATAAAAATGCGTTAAGAGAGCTTTACCATGGCCCAACCGCTTCCGGAAAAAGATAAAATAAATTATTATGTTGAGCCTGTCGAGATTGAGATATATTTAAAAAAAGCGGGGAAGGTTCGCACCATCATAAAAGATCTTTACATCGAACTCGTCGATGTCAAACCAATAAACAAGCATAGCGAAAAAATTTTCGATTATTTTATTAAACGGGATGAACCAATAGATTTAATGGAAGTGATGAACGTGTTCCCTGAATACATGACGGTGATTTTTGATTCCTACTACCAACACATAAATCTTTATGAGAAGCTCAGCATGTATTTTAAAAATGCGCTAGCAGGGAGTATCGATTCGTGGCGGCTTGCGCTCTATTTTGTCGAGATGCTTTTGAAATATGAACCGACGATTGCGTCTGCAAACGTCTTGGGAGATTTCCAGACCCATAACCTCAATTATCTCATTCGCAAGCTTAACAGCTTGCAGCAAAAATTCCTTTTGGAAGACTCCACTGTCGAGTATCTCATCAAGCGCTATTACCAGGCGCATGAAGGGGAACCGCGCGATCCCGTATTTGACAAGCTTGTGGAACTGTGGCGATACAATGTAAAAGAAAAAGATTTGCGGTATTAATATGCTGCGTGCTAACGCAGAAGCGATTCGACATAGCGCGCTATCGCAGGGGCGCTCGTAAGCCCGGGCGATTCTATCCCAATAAGATGGATCACTTCAGCAGGATTTTCTAAAATGATAAAGTCGTCGCAGCGCTTCCCATTGCAGTATGCCCGTGGTCGATTGCCCGAGTAGCCTTCGTGCAATTTGATGTTTGAAATAAACGATGTTTCGATCATGCTTGCAAGCGAGTTATAGAAAACACCAACTGGAGTGCGAATATCGTAGTCATTTTTCTGAACGCCGGGCACTTCCGTCGGGCCAATAAGCACCTCAGAAGAAAATGTTGGGGTAAGGTGTATTCCGAGAGTACCGTGCGCTCGATTGGGCACTGGATAAATAGGAACTTCCAAGGAGATTGAACGAGTTGTGAGGTAGTCGCCTTTAAGGGGGATGATTTCGTATTCGTGAATTCCAGAACTTTTCGCAATGTCGTCGGCATAAAGGCCCGCAGCGTTAATGGCAACATCGACTTCGAGGTCTCCGCGATCGGTCTCTATTATGGGGCCATCCGTGATTCTTCGCGCGGTGCAACATTTCAATACTTCGACGTTGGCGCGATCGAGAAGTGCGCTCAGTGCTCGCATGTATTCACCTGCATCGAGAATCCCGGTGCTTCCCGAAAAAATGGCGGCGCACGCATTTATAAAGGGGAACTCGTTTTTAAACTTTTTGAGCGATAGCCGCTGCATGGTAGGCACACCATTTCGCGTTGCATTTTCAAAAAGCAATTCAAGTTCGGCTTCCTCATCGGTGTTGCGCGCGATGATGTATTTCCCCGTGGACTTGAAGGGGATATCATATTTTAAAAAGAACTCTCTGGATAACGCATTTCCTTCAACGCAGAATCGGGCTTTGAATGAGTTCTGTGGATAGTAGATTCCTGCATGGAGAACCCCGCTGTTACGCGTTGAGGTTTCCTGCCCCAACTTTTGATTTTTTTCAATGAGAAACACTGAAAATCGCGATGCAAGCGCGAGTGCAATGTGCGCACCAACAACTCCACCTCCAATTATGCCTGCGATTGGTTTCATGGATTATTTCGCTTCTTTTGTAATTGTTATTTTGATGCGAAGGTAACGAATGGAAAAAGTGGTAAAGCGATCGGGGCGTATGTGGAGAAGGTCAACATCGATATATGTTGAGCTATCCACATGAGGGGGAATGCGCACCTCAAGTTGAGATGATGAACTAATGCGCCCCGTTCCCTGGCAGAGGTAACACTCACCGCGACTTCCCATACAGAGTGGACAGTACATCTTTGTTGGCAAGTCGACAAAGGCAACAGCGCCTCGCTTTGCTTCGAGGGATGTAATGAAAATTTCCACGTCTTGGCCAATGTTGTAAAGAATATCGCGCCGCCGCATCCGTCGCGGATTAATTCGTGCTCGTAGCAATTCTGCGAGCGATGCCGAATATTTGATTCGCTTTTTGGGAATGATGGGGAAGGCACCGCTTCGAGGATCGCGCGATTGAAACAATGCTCTGTCGTAATCGCGGCGCGCCTCTTCATCGATGAGCAGATGATATCCGCGAATGATGAGTTCGATTTTTTCAAGATTTTGTTCGCTCCTGCTATGTGTAAGATCGGGGTGGTAGCGCTTAATGAGCGATCGAAACGCCGATTTTATTTCCTCTTCGCTTGCGCCATAAGGTACGTTAAAGATAGCGTAAAAATCGATGATGTTTCCGTGTTTGTCGTAGTATGCACCTGTCATGAGAGGAGTTTGAAAAAACAACCTGTTATCATTTCACAGCGATAATATGAAATGAGATATTTTTGTGCAATAAAAAAATCCCTCCACGTTTACTTTTTGCGCAACGATTCAAAAAAACTTCGCAAAAGCGCAGAAGATTTTTCTTCAAGGACGCCAAAAACAATTTCGGGAACGTGATTGAGGATGCTATTGCCGCAAATTGAAAGCACGGTGCCACACGCGCCGTATTTTGCATCGCGCGTACCAATTATTACTCGTTTGATTCGGGCATGCACAATTGCGCCAGCGCACATTGCGCATGGTTCTTTTGTAACGAAAAGCTCGCACTCCAAAAGGCGCTCGTTTTTAAGAACCGATGATGCGATGCGAATGGCTTCGAGTTCTGCATGGCGGGTTGGATCGTTTGATTCGCGTGTGGCGTTTCGCGCGCGCGCGATGATGCGACCATCCAGCACAATTACTGCACCAACAGGTATTTCTCCTGATTCTTTCGCTCGCGTTGCTTCTTCTAATGCGATGCGCATGTAGTCTTCGTAGGTCATGGTGACAGAGAACCGGCAAATTGCTATTTACCGGAAGATTCCCTCCATTAACATTTTTTTTAACTTCATCGCATTATGGGCTGCGTATGCGTTGAAATCGTTGTCAAAATAGCAATACGCTGTTTTATTCCATCGCATTATTTTTTCTGCCCATGCCGTTAGTTCGGTATCGGTATAATTCGATGCGTACATCTTCTTTGAGCCGTGCAATCGAATATATACGAAATCCGCAGAAACTTCTTCGCAATAGGGATATCGTCCGGCAGTATCCGATATGCACCATGCCACGTTAAATTGTTGCAACAATGAAAATGAAAGATCGCATACCCACGATTTGTGGCGCGCTTCGATGGTATAACGGCAATTGGCAGGAAGATTTGACAAAAATTCGCTTACAAGTGCGGAATCGAATATCAAAGATGGGGGTAACTGAATGAGGATGACTCCCAATTTTTCTTTTAAAAGCGATGCCGATGCAATGCATGTGCGAATTTCAGAATCGACATTGACAAGCCGTTTAACATGAGTGATGTATTTTGACATTTTCACGCTAAAACGGAAATCATCGGGCGCATTATTGTACCATCGGACATATGCGGAATCCTTAAATTGCCTGTAAAATGTCGCGTTGATTTCTACTGTATTGAATGATGATGTATAGTATTGTAACCACTGTGATTTTGCGATTGTTTCAGGGTAAAATTTTCCCGCCCAATGCGAGTAATTCCATCCCGAACAACCGATGAAATATGTGGGTGTATTCATTTCCTATTTAATTTAAATATAAAACTTTCGCTTATTTGAAAACTAAAATGCAGCTGAATCTTTGTTCTTCATCCTCCCTGTGTATTGTGCCTTAATTTTTAGTTATTACTTGTGGTCGATTAAAATCGCATTGCATTTCATCACCATAGCGCATGAGCAGTACTTGTAAAGAAAAAGACATTTCCAAAATGCGTGAAAAAGAAATCTTCGCTGTAGGAAGGCAAACATCGTTCCCCGATCTTTTCAGGAATGAATCATTGCGTTAGTGACGTTCGCACAGCGCATTTATTTGCATAACTTAGGTTATAT
This sequence comes from Spirochaetota bacterium, assembly GCA_026419015.1. Taxonomy (GTDB): domain Bacteria; phylum Spirochaetota; class UBA4802; order UBA4802; family JAGODF01; genus DYLV01. The sequence continues at coordinate 6,366 of JAOAAF010000090.1, read as the reverse complement.
GAATCTTGTATGATAAAACAAACGCGTATTCGTGTGAAGGAAATGCGCGTCCAGGAGGATTCGAACCTCCGACCTACGGATTCGTAGTCCGTTACTCTATCCAACTGAGCTATGGACGCATTTAAAACTTACAATTCAATTATTGTAGACAATTGCTTAACAAGTGGAAATTTGTCAATAATTTCTGCTTCTTTATTTAAAATAGACATGCGAATGCCATATATGCAAAAGCCAAAGTAGATAAATTCAACGAGATAAATGGCAATTGCGTGAATGAATCGCCCCATCCGCCAATCGCGTGAAAAAAAAATTCCCGCAAATAGCAATACTGCCAGAACTCCTAAAAATATCATCGCTAAATAAAACGCACGCTTGGCTTGCCTTTGGCAGAACTCATTTTCTGGTTTTAAATACAATGGGATCAGCCAGCCAATAAATGGCACGAAAGCGATTGCTGTGAAATAATTGTTGTGCTCGTCGCTAAAAGCGGTGTCTTTTGCCCACTTTAGCTTTTCGACAATTCCAGAATGCCATTTCATTGCGCGGTTTTTCAAATACTTATATCCGCCTTTCGCTGTGTCGATGAATTTGAGAATTATCGATGTTGTGTTCATTCGTATATGTGAAAATTTTGGATAATCTATCGGAGAGGGAGGGATTCGAACCCTCGGCACCCTTTTTAAGGTGCGACGGTTTAGCAAACCGTTACCTTCGGCCTCTCGGTCACCTCTCCTGCATTGCCGTGTGAGCTAATTGTGCCCAACCCACATGAGGTTGGGCATTGAACGGAGGATGAGGGATTCGAACCCCCGGGGCTGTTAACCCAACGGTTTTCAAGACCGCCTCTATCGACCACTCAGACAATCCTCCATGGGCAGACTATTGCCTTTGCGATTTATGTCAAATAAAAAATTTCGCATGCATGCTTACTGCAAACGCCGCAGTGCGATTATTGCGATGTCGTCGCTGGGAGTGAATTCGTTGCTTGCTGAATTGAAGCCGCTAAATTCTTTGACTTCCTGAAGGAGCATCTCGATGAGAATGTGGATTTTTTTGCGCCCATTTTTTTGAATGCAGTTACAGAGCCGTTCTTCTCCGTATTGTTCTCTTTGTGCGTTCATTGCTTCTGTAATTCCATCGGTGTAGAGCAAAAATAGATCTCCTCTCTGCAGTGTGAGGGTGCGAACTTTCACAGTTTCGGAAAAAATCTCATTCTCGTCCATGCCAACTGGAAGTCCACCGCTTTCGAGCGTTACGATCGATTGGGTTTTGTAGCGGTATAGCAATGGACGGGGATGACCAGCAGTTGCGTACGCGATGGTATGAGTTGTGCGATCGATTATTCCAATGCACAGCGTAACGAAAATGTGCGGTGGAGTATCGTAGAAAATTATATCGTTGAGTTTTAAAAGGATATGGTGGAGATCTTTTTCACCGCGTTGCACAATTCCCCGCAAATGGCTTCGCAACATCGCCATGACAAGTGCGGGCGCAATCCCGTGGTTCGACACATCGCCGATGCAAAATAACACTTGCGTAGTGGTCAGTTCAATAAAATCAAAATAATCCCCCCCGACACCCTGCATAGGGAGATAGTAGGAACCAATTGAATAGTACTCTTCCAAATTTTTTGGAAGCACATCGGGCAACAGATGCTTTTGAAGTTCACCCGCTGCGACAAGTTCTGCTTTCATTTCCTCGCGCTCGCGAAGGCCTTTCATCATGGCATTAAGAGAAATGCCAAGCGTTTCGATTTCATCGAGACCTTGTTCGGGGAATGTGACTGAAAGATCGCCTTTGCGCACTCTATCGGCACCATCGATGATCGATGTGATTCGTTTTACAATAAAACCAGCGAAGAAGTAGGTGATGATGATCGAGAACACGGCCACCAATGACGAATACAAAAGCAGCGTTCGGCTATTCGATACAATTTGTTGGAGTTCTTCAGTTTTGTCGATGTGAATTGTATTGTATCCGATGATGGTTTCTCTCATCAATTGGGCAATGAGGCTCGGTTCATCAATGGTCAGCGAAAAATAACCGATGGACGATACCAACGGTGTGCTGTCTAATTGCCACATATAGTGTTCGATTTCGCTTCTGCCGTGAGCTAAAATTCCAGTTTCGAGCGTTTTGATTTCAGTCCGAGGTACTTTTTCGGGGATGTTTGTCTCATCTTTTCCCGACATGATCCATCCATAGATTGTGTTCCACCGGGAGGCCATATTCGAACGGTCTTTTGCGGATCGCAAGTAGTTGAGATAGTCAAGTCGAGAATTGCCATAGCTAATTTGAATAAAATCGAATAATGCGGCATCGCGAAGGTGCATAAATGCATCGAGTGTCGCCAGTTGCCATGAATGTTCATAGTTTTCTCGTGCAAGTTCATATTCCAAAGAGGTTTCTGTTAATTTTGTTTCGTATTCTTCTAAACGAAGTTTTAGTGTGGCAATGTATTCTTTTTTTGACTCATCCTTTTCGCCTTTCTGTAATGTGTGCAATTCTTTGTTAATTTCTGTAATTTTTTGTTTTAGTGCTCGAATTTGATTTTCATATTTTTCTTTTAATTGTGGAAGATAATCGCGGTACGGGTTTAGCTCGGCAAATAGTTTTTCTCTCTCCGAGCGAAGTTTCCGGTAGTGGAAGTACAATTTGTGGTATTCTCTATCGCTTGATGCGGGAATCCGTTTAGCTTTGAGATCTTCTGTTAAAGTGCGAAGCTTAGATACAACTTCCTTTATTTGTGTGGAAATCTCCATATCAACCTCTAATGTTTTTTTCCATATAAGAGGTCGATTTTTTAATTCGCGGAGAATAATTTTGATTCGCTCCGCAGTTGAAGGTTTGCTGTATACTGTTTGCCGTTGAACGCTAAACGAACGGTTGTCGGCATAATATTCCTTTGCGAAGCTCTCATCAACGAAATTTTTTGCGGTTTGAAAGAATTGTGTTGTATCGTTCTTGTATGCAGAAAGAGCTTCGAGCGGAGCGAATCGATGCTTTTGCTCAGGCATGGCGCTGGATGTATCATAACTTGTATTTCCGTCAATGTCGGATGAAATAATGCGCACAGTTCCACTGTGAAGTCCAATTTCGCTTAGTTTCTGGAGGGGGAATTCGTAGAATGGTTTTAGCGATTTTTGAAATTGTTTTGCTGCAGTGCGGTATTCTCTGAGAATGTTTTTCTGTTTTTTTTCGGAAATGTATATTGATACTTTGAGTTTTTTCATTTCTTCTTCGAGGGCAGGTGTTTTCCCCATTTGGGAAATATTTTTTTCATATTCTCGTATTTTATGTAAACTCTCTCGAATTTCCTGCTCAATTTGTGAAATCTTTGTTTTTAATTCGGCGCATCGCGACGCATGCGTTTTTATTTTTGAAAAATCCTCATCGCTAATGGGCTTTCCCGATGGATATTTGAGCATCGATTTTGCGATCGTTTCTAAATGGGCAATTTCTCTTTCCGAAAGGTATACGCTATAAGGGGTATCGACTAATCGGGCAGCGTAATCGTAGTGCACGTTAATGCCAAACGCCTTGCCAATGCTCCGTATGCGGTTAAGCAGCGAATCTTCTTTATAATAAACAATTTTTTTATATTGCCGAAGCGCTTTGCTTTTTTCTTTTATTCTCATCCGCATCTCTTCGATGAGGATGAGATTATTTTTTAAATTTTCAAAATCCGTCACAACAGAATTGATAAACCGAAGCGAGGGCTCAATTTTATTCATGATGCCATTTTCTAATATTCGCGTTTGGTGGAGATAGTTAAGGAAAGTTGCCAACGCTAAAATTGCTGACAAAAATATTCCCGTAAAGAATGCAAGCTTTATGCGAATGCCTGGAGAAATTTTTCTGAGAAATGGATTTGTTCTCAATTTTTTTAAAAATGAAAATAGCATTAATTAATCTCCTTGAAAAGTGTAAGTTGATTTGTTCCATCGTTATTTCTTCGATACGTTGCGCTCATAATTGTAAGGTATGTTTTAATGCCGCGGCCGCTTTCTTTATACGTATCGGTGTTGTTAGTAAGTGTGCGATAATATTCGAGCGGATTAAAGGGCGGTGCGGTGTCGGTAAGCGTTATGACTACCATGTTTTTTTCTCGTTGCATTGCGATTGTGATATCGCCGAAAAGATTATTTTTTTCATAGCCGTGAATTATTATGTTCGAAAGAGCTTCATCGATTGCCAACACGATGCGATTTCGTTCTACTTCATCGGAAATATCGCTTAAGAATGATCGCACTTTATCGCGAACTTCTTTTAGAAATGTGCGATCGCTTTTGATAGAATATGTTACGGTGGCAGTTGTCATTCATTTAAGGCCATTGATAGCGGACGATAAGTCGGGATACACGCTCACTTTCTTTGAAAAATACATAACATCGAGCGTGTCGCGTACTGTCTTTGAGGGATTTGCGATTACCATTGTGCCATTGCTATTTTTAAGCGCATGCAAGAAGGCATTGAGTACTCCAATTCCCGCTGAAGAGATATAAGTGAGCGACGTGAAATCCAAGGCGATTTTCCTTTTGCCGCTTGCAAGCGCAGAATCGAGGGCTTGTTTAAGATGTGGTGCTGTTTTTGCATCGATCTCGCCCACAAGCGAAATGATATGAATGCTATCCTTTGAAGATTCGGTAATTTGAAGCGTAGCGTTGCTCATATTGTTCCTCCATTTATTTTTTTAAGGAATCCCACAATTTTTTTTCAGAGATCATCGGGTAAAGAATTCTTTCAAGCCTGTCGATTTCATAATAATATTTTGTTTGTGGATTTCCTTCAAAGATGTATGCGTACTTTCGAATTGCATGGATAGCTGCGCTCAGATCACCTGCGACAATTGCTTTGCTAATTCGATAATAGAGTTCAATCGCAATTGCGTTTTTTAGTTCTTGCTCAAAGCCTTCGCTGCGTTTGTTTAGGGCATCGATGAGGCGATTCACGTCATCGCGCGCGTAACTTTCATCGTCGATGAATGAAATGATGTAGTTGGCAAGCAATTTGCGCGCTTTTGGAATGTTGTTGTATCGGCTTGCAATGAGAAGATTGTTATAAAGCATTTGAATCTGAGAATCGAGCTTTACTTTTTGTTTGTACAGATCGAGCTTTATGGGTTCTAAGGCAGTTTTTGGGGACTGTGAGAGAGCATTATGCAATGCTTCTTTAAACTTTACTTCATTTTTTTGAGAAAGGGAAGTTTGATAGTGCCGAAGCCCTGGTTCTAAAATTTTAACAAACTCGATCGATTCGGGACTTGCTGAAATCTTTGTATGAATTTGCATCATTTCCAGAAAAAATATGCACGCATCGCCCAATGCCGAAAGGGTTTCTCCCATTGCGATCAACACAATGCGTTTGCATTTTGGCGCAATAGTGTGAAAATACGCAGGATCGCGAGACTCAGAAGAAGTTCTCTCAATCATTTTTTTTGAATTTTGATTGGTATGGATGGGACGCCAGCCATTTTTGGTGAGCGGTTCAAATATATATGTTGTAAATGCGCTTTTACCTGCAAGCGCAACGAGCCGAATAATTTTAATTAACTCTTGCGCGAGGGAAACGGGTACTTTCTGAATCGTTGCATCCATATTGTATTGCGAAATTTTGCGTTTCTGCTGGCGTAAAATATTCTTCGCATTTTGGGAAAGAATGTCAATTCTTTTTATGCCAAAAGGGCAAAGCGAGATAAAGGAATAATCGGCACACGTAAGAAGCTGTGAAAAAATACTTTACAAAATTATATCTTAATGTGCGTTACACTATTGTAAATGTAAAATCGTGAAAAGGAAATTTCAATGCGATTTGCCGTATTGCTATGGCTGCTAAGTATTCTTTTAAAACTTGCGTCATTGCGCAATCCTTTGTTTAAATCATACACAAAGAGCATCTCATTTTGCGTCGCGATAAAAACGAAAAATAACAAAGGGCGAGCGTTTACTTTTCACCGTGGCAAAGTGGCGTCCACGCGCTCATTGCGAGAGTACAATGCGGCATTGGTTTTTCTCAATGCGAAAGCGGGATATCGCGTATTAAAAGAAGGTACTCAAGAAGCAGCATTTTATGCAGCGGCATGCGGACAATTGCGCGTCGAAGGAATGGCGATTTTCGTTCAATGGTTTAATGAAGCAGTTGCAATTGCATTGGGCAAAGGGAGGAATTATGCGAATTAATGGAGGGCATATAATTGGGAAATATCTTTCCAGACGGAATGTGAAATTCGCATTTGGAATTTCTGGCGGGCACATCGAAGCGCTATTAGATGGATTGCAGCAGTATGGTATCAGGTCAATTGATGTACGGCATGAGCAAGCTGCGGTAATGATGGCTCATGCACTAGCAGTATATACAGGCAATCCC
>JAOAAF010000089.1 GCA_026419015.1 Spirochaetota bacterium | reverse complement strand
TCGCCCACATCGCATCACATATCCCACCACGCACGCGGACATTCTGCCAACGTTGCTCGATGCAATTGGCATTCCATACAACGAAAAGCTCATGCAAGGAGAATCGGTATTGCGCGGAACACCTCGAAGGAAATACATTTTCCTTTTCGGCAACGAAAACACGCTCACGTCAATAAGCATGGACAAAATTAAGGTGCAATACTCATTCAAAGAAAACAAATGTTGGGCATTTGATTTGCTCCGCGATTACGAGGAACTCCATAAGCTTCCATGCAATCGCTTTGGAGAACAGCTCGATGCAATGATGTTTTATCACAGCTATCAGGCAAAAATTTTAGAAGAATACAATGCACATATTAAAAACAAAGGCGGATTTTATGAATTTATTCAGTATAGCCGTAAATAGCAGCGATAAATTCAAGAAAATTCCTTGACTTTACTGTCCGCCTTTGTAGCATCGCAACGTTTTTACGAAATTGGAAATTATATCGCATAGTGTTTTTAAACATTGAGATCGCCTTACGCAACATTAATATTTTTATTTTAAGGAGCTGTTAAATGAAAACGCGTACTCTTCTTTTTGTAATCATGACTCTTTGCGCCATGATTATTCTTGCGGGATGCGGCAAAAAACATTATAGTGCATACAAAGCAGCACTCACCGAGATCATCGCCGCAAAGGAAAAATTTATTAACGAAGCGCAATCGGCTTCCACAGCTGAAGCGCTTGCAACTGCGATGAAAAATTACAGCACAAGCATCGATTCGTTTAAAGCAAAACGCACAGAACTTTTTACAAAATATCCCCAGCTTACTGACAGAGGCCCGCATCCCGATGATGTAGTGAAATTGCTTGAACGTTCTGCATTGCTCGACGAAAAAATAGACAGCGCACTCATCCCTGCGATGGAAAAATATCCTAACGATGCAAATATCATTTCTGCATGGAACGAACTTTTACACAAGCGCGCTTCGCTATAATCGATTATCGCCTTCGCGAGAACGTCGCGAAGGCGATCTAAGTTATCAATTATGATAAAAATTAAAAACATATATCTTGTTATGGTCATTGTGCCTTTTCTCTTCTCTACGCACATCGCAAGTCAGGATTCTCATCGCGAGGTGATCGATGCATATTCAAAACTTATTTCATCTCAGGAGAAATATCTTTCTTCGGTGAAAAAAGCAACAAAAGCCGACGACATCGCAATGGCCCTGCAGCAATTAAACTCCGATCTTCTCGCACTGAGCAATACTTTCAGGGAACTTGAACGAAAATATCCGAACTTTTCAATAGCAGATTCAAAATTGCCACCAGAAATAAAAGTGCTTATTGCAAGTTCTGAAAAGCTTTCGTCGAAAATTACAGAATCCACAATTATTAGTCTCTATCGATATGGAAATGAAGAAGCTATCTCATCCGCTATTGTAAAAACAAAAGAGATTTTGCGCACAATTACAGCTTTTCCAGATGAAAAAAAACAAAATTCCCCACACTAACATAAATTTCGCGTTAATGTAAAATAAAAAATCCTTACACATAAATTTCTTAGTTGGCGTGTAGAATGAAAAGCTATATTCCATTTATTTTTTTGGGTATTATTAAGCAGTATGCCGATAAACAATTATCAGAAACGATACATAAAGCACAACTGCCATCGCTGCAAAAGCCCAATGAAACAGCGCGCATGGAGCAAAAACTGCAACCGCAAGCCAATGTAGCGCAATCATTGCTTTTGAATTCGAAATAGGTGAAACATATTTTTTGTTATCCCACAGTAGCACTATGATTCCTGCCTGATTCCACCCATACAGTGACACATATCGATGCAATGACAAAATATATCTAATACCTAAACCGTGATAATTTTCAAAAAGGGATTTTATTGTTACGTAGAGAACCCCAGAAAGTGCGCTAAGAAGTAAAAAAAACACTGATGAAAATAAAAAATAAAATTGTTTTTCGCGCAGTGCATGTTTATAATAACATATGAATACCATTACCACCGATACCATAAGCAATAGTGCTATCGCAACCTGTAAAATTTCATTTTCAGCCAAAATGAATATAAAAAAAACAATCACACCAACGTTTACAATCCAAAAAATGAAATTTCGAATTAATAATTCAACAATGCCTTCAACATCTTTCATGTTCGCAAAAAGAACGGACATCACCATAAGCGATACAGGGAAAGAAAATCCAAGAAAAAAAATATCTACTGTCATTTTAGGTGGGAGGTGAATCTTCCAAAGATGCGCAAACATGGAAAATGCAGAAAGAGGTAACGCGAATGACAGGCAGAGAAGTGCAGCGTGATGAAATTTTATCGATACAGGAATTTTAAGCGAAAAAAAGTTAGAAGGGAAAAACGAATAGCTCTTAACACGAGCGAACTCAACAATCGCAGTTAAAATCAATGCGGAGCATATTGCCACGAAAAAAAAATTAATTGCTGCACTTACACTAAACAAAATAGAAAATAATAAAAAAATAACAACCCAATGTTTTTTGATTTCTTTTAAGTGCAGCAATAAAATCGTACATCCCGTGCAAAGGTTAAAGAGAAAAACGTGAATGCGCTGAATATTTAATTGATCGATTTTAATGTGGTCATGAAATACGCCCGCTACAAAAGACACCATCATCATAAAAAACAGCAATAATACGAGTAAAGTGTCATTTCTTGTCATGCATATCGCCTGCACACAATAAATATCCTACATTGCAATATCAATTAATCCTTTCTCGTACAATTCCAATGCTTTCTGCACGCACAACGTTCGCGCCTCGTTTATCTGCAATTCATCGTGCAGGATGTTCGGATTTATAATTCCGCGCAAGACATCCTCAATGAGGTATTTGGCCGCATTAGGGAGTGGTGCGAGTACACGCGCTACAATATCGGTTTTTGCGTTTTTCAATGCGGTTGAGACAACAAACCACCCTGTTTCTCTCACGAAATTGTTCATCGAAGTTGCCCCCATGATGTTTTTTACGACGAATTCAAAGCTCTCTGCACCCCAATTTTTTCTTTTTATTCGTAGCATTCGAAATGCCGATATGATTTCAAAACGCGCACTCATTTTTTCGCTAAATGCAGGAACGCACTCCATATATTTTACAATGTCGTTTATTTTTCTTCGCGAAAAATGACGCGAACAATATTTTTGAAATAACCGTTGTTCATCGTAAAATGCGCAAGCGATTGTTCGTTCGTTTACCTTTACCAGCGTCTGATACAATAATCCTTCTTCTTCAATGAACGCAAGCCATTCATCAAAACTTTTCTGCATAAATACATTCCGCATGTGTAAACTTACCACTAAACTTTGCAACTCTCGCTGAAATTCGCTATATTCCCACTTTTCCCCTAATTGTATTAGACGATATATTGCCGCTTCTACAGAATACACCCCTTCAAGCAAATCGCGATGTCCAAAAGTCGCATCTGCTCGCATTGCATGCATCATCTGCCGAACTTCATTTACAGTATTTTTAGAAAGAGCATGTTTTATTTTAACCGCATGTTCGGGAAATGCAGCGCAGAGCAATGCAATTTGATAGATGCTTAAAAGTTTTTTCTGACGAAGTCGCGCGAAAAGATTTTCCAAAACAATCGGCTTTAATAATGGAATTAGTATCGCGACATCGGGGAAGAGAAAGTTACCGCGGGCTAAAAAATTTTCAATAGCATTCTCAATTGATTCGGTACTATCGTACATCTCATCTGTAAGAAAGGATAGAAAATCAATTGGCACATAGAGATGGAATGCGATAGATTCTTCCTCTTTACAAAATGAACGAAATAGCACAAGCGGTTTATTTTCTATCATTTGCGTTTCAACAGAAATTGCTGGTGCTATCTTTTTTTTAAATACAATCCCAATACGAAGTGCGATTTCTTCTTCCCACAAATCCTTTTGTGGTGAAAAAGCATTAAATTGTTTCACTTGTGGAAAAACTAACCAAACGAGATATTGGCAATAATCGCACTGGCATCGTATTACATATTTCTTGGTTTCTGAAATTCCATTTACCACACGCAAAGGGGAGAAAATCAATTTCTCAAAAAAAGCATCGTCTGGAAATCTAAGCGTTTCCCTTGGCAAAAAAATTTTATACATCAGGTGAGTGCCGATCGCGTACAAACGATATTCCCCTGCAACGGCATTTTCTTTGCGTTGTCCATTCTGGTTGCGCGTAATATTAAATTTCAACTCATTTATGCAAGCGCTCCGCCATCCACAACCAATAGCGCACCAGTCACATAGCTCGCTGCATCGCTTGCAAGGTAAAGCGCAGCTCCCGCCATTTCATCAGGACGTGCGACTCGACGCATAGGAATAGTCGGAAGTATGACTTTTTCTAACAATTCCTCATTTTTAACCATCACCGATGAGAACTTCGTATCAGTAAGTCCTGGTAAAATCGCATTCACGCGAATTCCGTAAGGTGCGAGTTCTTTCGCAAAGGCTTTGGTCATTGCAACAACACCTGCCTTTGTTATCGAATAGATACCCTGCATAGGAGCAGGTCGGATAGCATTTATCGACGCGATATTTATAATACATCCTCCTCCCTTTTCTACCATCATCTTCGCGGCATGTTGGCTCATAAAAAAATATCCTTTTAGATTTACGTCGACAGTTTTATCCCATGCGGCTACTGGCGCATTCAACACATCTCCAAAATAAAAGTTAGTAGCTGCATTATTCACAAGGATATCGATGCGACCATAGCGCGTTTTTATTTCTTGAAACAACTTTTCAATATCATCCAGATTGCCATTATGGCAGGCAATTGAATGCGCTTTCCCACCCGCATTAACAATTTTTTCTTCAACTGCCTTAAGCCCCTCAATTTTTCTGCTCGTAAGCACCACTTCTGCGCCATGTTGGGCAAACGTTTCAGCAATCGATTGCCCAATACCGCGACTCGCTCCGCTAACGATTGCAACCTTTCCGTGTAAATTAAATTCCATATTTTTCTCCTTACATTATAAATTTTAAAATCGAAATTGTTTTCCAATGATTTTGTTTAAATTAACCTTTTGAAAATATTGAAATAAAATACGGTTGGTACCACGAACCAAGCGCGAGATTACTAATATAACCACAATGCCCACCCCATTTTTGTATAATGAATTTCACATGATCGGAATGCCGCGTTGCATAACAATCGCCAACAGGTATAAATGGATCATCAGCCGACATCAATATTGTTGCTGAGACAGAAATATTTTCAAGCCACCCGTTTGTAAGAGTATAGCGATTGAAGTAGTCTCTTGCGTTATTAAAATTGGAATACCGTTTAAGGAGCGATTCCGTAATTTCCATGCAAGTATTCATTTCTAATTCTTTTGAAAAATTGTATAGGTGGGGAAAGATCTTTTGTTTTTTTATAAGCGATCGTTTCCATTTTTTTATAAAATATTTTCGGATCGGCGAAATACAATCGATATTAATTGTTGCTTTATAGGGATCGAGCGGCGGATTTATCGCACACACATGCATCAAATTTTTAATTGGTTCTCTGGTATGCAACGACGCCATGCGCAACGCAAAACTACCACCAAGAGAAAAACCAACAATGTATACAGGTTTATTCTTCGATAGCGTTGCCACCTCGCGCACTGCTGAGTGCGTTTCATCAATAAGTGTTCCAAAAAAAATCCCTTCATTGAGATGATGAGTTTCACCATGATCCCGTAAGTTAAGGCGAAAGATATCAAAACCCGCATTGAAAAAATACCATGCGGAATTTATGATATACGATGAAGCCGAACTGCCTTCCCACCCATGGAGAAATATTACAAGCCCTTTATGTTTCCCTGTACGCGTATAGAAGCCTTGCAACCGAGAACCTACTTTCGTGTCTATAATCATCTCTTGCGAAATATCATCGATTCGTCTTTTACCTAATGCGCGAATGGACGAAGATGATAGAAAAGTTTGCACCATTGAATTTTTCAAATACCAAGGTGAATCAAAAATATGGCTCGCCATGTTTAAATCGTTTATCTTGCTAATTCTTCATCATATATTCCTTTCAAAAAGCCCACGCGAGTAAATTCGGGATTGGGGTAGGTATAAAATCCTTTTTGGGTTTTCTGGCCAAGCTCACCGCGATCGACATATTGCTTCATAAAAGCAGCATTTTTTAGCATTTGTGGGTCGTTGAGTTTTTTCGCCCAATAATCAGTAATTTTCCACACGGTATCAAGCCCAATGCTATCCATCATGCCAAATGGGCCGATGGGAACCCGCAATACACCCATCCACGCTCTATCCACATCAAATACGCTTGCCACACCATTCGCAACAAGGGTTTGCGCGCTTTTAAAAAGTTCAGAAAGCATATAATTGAATACATAGCCGGGGCTCTGCTGCTTCATCACTATTGGGTTTTGCCCGATGCGCACTGCAAAATCGCGAACCACCTCAACCACTTCTTTTGCACTACCAGGATGTGGCATTACATCGACCACATCGGTAAAGCGTATATCGTGAAAATGCAATGCAACGAGCTTCTCAGGTCTACCCGATTCCTGTGCAAACATCGACGGAAGCAAAGTTGATGTGTTTGTCGTAAAAATTGTTCTCTCTGGGCACAACTTATTGAATTGGGCAAATACCTCACCTTTTAGTTTAGGATCTTCTGGTACGTTTTCGATTACCAAATCCACATCTCGTGCTGCTTCGACTGGATTGACAAAAAATGAAATTTTTGAAAATGCCTTTACGTCATCACCTTCGTGTAATTTTCCAATCTTGACAAGATAGTGAAGCAATTTTTGTATGCGCTCTTTCGATTTATCTATCACTACCTCTGATATATCATACATATTCACCTGTAAACCGGCGATTGCGCATGTAACGCCTATTTGTTGTCCCATTGTTCCGCTGCCCACAATTAAGACTTTCTTTATGTCGTTAGCATTCATTGCATTATCTCCTTTTTATAAATCTGATCGAGCAATTAGCTCGTGGGATGCTTTCTCTAAAAGCGCTACTGCAAAAATGAGCATTGCAAAACGCTTATCCTTCGTTTGGCCATGATAAAACCGATAATAGATTTGTTGCGCGATCACTGCTAATCGGAATAATCCGAAACAGAGATAAAAATCAAATTTTTCAACTTCAATCCCCATACATGATGCATAGTAGCGAACTATTTCATTTCTGGTAAGCATTCCTGGCTCAGTGGTTGGGAGCATTCGCATGTGTTGGAAATCTTCGGGATCATTGCGATCGATCCAGTATGCAAGCGAAGATCCTAAATCCATAAGAGGATCCCCAATAGTGGCCATCTCCCAATCGAGCACGCCAATTATTTCGAGGGGATTTGTTGGATTGAGCACAACATTGTCGAACTTATAGTCATTATGAATCACTGATACGATGGAACTCTCCGGTGGCATTTTTTCCTCCAGCCACATCATTACTTTTTCAAAATCGGGTGCATCTGGTGTACGCGCATCGCGATACCGTGCACACCAGCCTTCAACTTGACGGCGAACATACCCATGCGGTTTGCCGAAATCTGCCAAACCTGCCTTAGAGTAATCAATTCTATGCAATTCAACGAGCACCTCGATAAATCGGTGGCACAATGTCTCTGCCTCTTTTGGAGATAGCACAAAACCTTTCGGATAATTTTTTCGTAAAATGATACCCTTAATGCGCTCCATCACATAAAAAGGCGCTCCCATCACGGATTCATCATCACAATAAATGAGGGGTTCGGGACAATAGCGGAAGAAAGGTCGAAGGTTTGTAAGTATCCGAAATTCCCGCAACATATCGTGAGCCGTTTTTGCCTTTTTCCCAAAGGGGGGTCGCCGCAATATCATTTCTCGACTTCCTATTTTCACGCAGTAAGTGAGATTTGAAAATCCACTTGGAAATTGTTTTATTTGAATTTCTCCTTCAAGCCCCGAAATATGCGAAATGAGATATTCTCTCACTTTCTCACCATCGAGTTCCTCCCCACTACGAATTTCAACAGGTTCATCTATGTATGCCATCTTTCCTCCTTATTGTAAATGTACCCCAATAATTTTTGCGATTGCTTTGGTGACGAAATCGCTATATTCTTCCACAGAAATTCCCCTTTTTTTATATTTCCACCGCTTGAGATACCAATCCTGCAGCATCGCCTTTATCAGCGATGCAGTCATAATTGGATCTTCCACTGCAAATAATCCCTTATCTTTCCCTTCGAAAAGAATATCTGCAATAAGCTTTTCCGTATAAAGTTCACTTGCGATGGCAGCTTTCTGTTCTTCCTTGCTAAGATTTTTCGCTTCCATAAAGGAAAAGAAAAACCATTTATGAAGAACTTCGCTTAAAAAGATATGCGTTCGAAGAAGAGCAACAAGTTTATGCCAGGCAAACTTTTCATTAAAAATTACCTCTTCGAGCGTCTTTTTAATTAAACGCCTGCCTTGTAATAAAATTATTTCCAAAAGCATTTCTTTGTTCGTAAAATACGCATACAGCGCTCCCATGCTAAGACCGCATTCTTTGCTCAAATCGCGCAAGCTCATCGCATGAAATCCTTTTCGCGCGCTCAGCGAAAGGGTTGCGTTGAAAATTTTCACCAGATTTTTTACAGCTACTTTCTCTTTTTTTATCCTAATCCGATGCTGGTATTCGCGAAAAATTTCTGAACAAATTTCTTCCATTGAAAGCGCTGCGCTATCTTTGAACGATTCAAAATCATACATATTTCTTGTGCGATTCATTGCATCGCATCCTTATAACGTTTCAAAATCCTCGTGGCTAAAGCAGCTTTATGCACTTCATCGGCACCATCGTAAATTCGAGCTGCCCGTTCATGGCGATAGAAAAAAGCAAGCACTGTATCATCAGTCATCCCAAGACCCCCATGTACCTGCAGCGCACGATCAACGACGCGATTCATCGTATTTGCCACCACGAATTTAATCATCGATATGTCATCCCGCGCTTCCTTTTGCCCTACTGTTTCCATGCGCCACGCCGCATACAGTGTCATCAAGCGCGCTGCTTGAATCTCCGCTGCACTTTCTGCGACCCATTGTTGGATGATTTGTCTGCTCGCTAATGTTTTACCATCGGGAGTAATCTTTCGCTCATTTGCCCTCTTGCACATCATATCGAATGCGCGCTTGCAAATTCCAAGCCAACGCATGCAGTGATGAATTCTACCAGGTCCAAGCCGTTCTTGCGCTATTACAAAGCCATGCCCTTCCTCTCCAAGCAAATTCTTGCGTGGCACCCTGCAATTCTGAAAAATGATTTCGCCATGGCTAAAATAATCACACCCAGAATGTCCCATCACTGGTATATTGCGCACCAAATTAAATCCCGGTGTATCGGTTGGAACAATAATCATGCTTGCCTGTAAATATGCAGGTGCTTCGGGATTTGTCACAGCCATGCAAATGGCAAATTTTGCACCATCTGCAGCGGTGGTATACCATTTATGGCCATTGATTACATAATAATCTCCATCCTTCACTGCGGTTGTTTCCAACATCAAAGGATTTGAACCAGGCATGTCCACCTCAGTCATCGCAAAACAACTTCGAATTTCGCCTCGGGCAAGAGGGAATAAATATTCTTTTTTTTGCTCGTCCGTGCCATGCAAATGCAAAATCTCAATATTTCCCGCATCGGGGGCTTGACATCCAAATACGTAATGACCAATTGGCGATCTCCCCAATGCCTCTGAAACCAGCGCATGTTCCATGAGATTTAGCCCCATACCCCCAAGTTCCTTTGGGATATTTGGACCCCATAGCTCCATCTTTTTTACCATTTCGCGTTTTTTCGAAAGTTCGGGTAAAAGTTCACGAAAATCCTTGCTGCGAAATTCGTTTTCCATCGGTATGAGTTCTTTATCCACAAACTCATTCACCAATTCCAAAATTGCGTTCATTTTTTCCGAAACTGTGAAATCCATCAAAAACCTCCTTTTAACATAATCTCGCCCGTTTTATTCAATCATCAAGCCCAGGCATTAAATTCAAAAAATTTCCAACACATTCACTTCATGCAAAAAAAATATACATGACTTTTTACAATTACCTTCACCGATACGACACTAATTCGACTTCGGATTCTTCTAAGTGTGGCACTTCATTAAATGATTCAAGCATAAGCGAATCAGTTGTACATTTAAAACGGGTGAAGGATGCATTTTTTATTTGCCAGGTAATGCGCATTGCATTTTCATCAGAAAGGGCGAGTGCACGCTGTATGGCGACTGAAATAGGCCCACCAGAAGTAATAACAGCTACGACCTTTCCTCTCCCATCTTTTTGCATGATTTCTGAAATCGCGGCATACACATTTTCAACAAAATTACACCACGATGAAATTTTTGCATTGTATTTTCCACTGACCCAACGAAGCATTGTTGCTTCAAATACACGCTGGAATGATTTTCGATCAGTATAGATGTTTTGTAAATCCTTCTCATTTACAATCTCTTCTGCAATCAATTCAGGCACGAGCGCTGTTAAAATCGAATATGAATCGTATTCATTTAACGAGGTCATTTGAGTTGGTTTGGGGAAAAACATATTGCATTCGTAAAATGCGCGCTTTATCTCTTCTTCGGTTTCAAGATGCCGCGTAAGAGTTCCTCGATATATAGCGTCAAAGACGATATTTCTGCGAACAAAATACTTACCTAATAAGTACGATTGCTTTTTACCAAGCGGCGAGAGCACATCGTAATTCCCCTTCCCAAATGAAGCTTGCCCATGCCGTATGAAAAAAATCTTGCTCATAACAATATAGTAAAATACAAAATAAATTGTTTTTTTATTTTGTCAATAAAAATATAGCGAGCGCTCGTTTTTTTATTGATTTTTTTTAAGTAAAAAATAGCTTGTGCGAAAGCTAAATCAGTTGAATAAAACGAACAATGAATATTCTCGTCTTTATCAAACAAGTTCCGCATGTGGAAAGTTCATTTGAAATCTCATCAAATGGCTCAACAATTGAATTTTCATCCCAGACCGCGTATGCGATCAATAGCTACGATGAATATGCTTTGGAAGAAGCACTTATTCTTTCAGAAAAAATATCACACACGATTATTACGGTTGTGACAATTGGAAGGCAAGATGCTGAAACAGCACTCCGACGCGCACTTGCGATGGGCGCTCATTTCGCTTATCATTATGTAACTGAAAATGAATCAATTTTTTCTTCAGCGCAAAAAGCAAAAATCCTTTCCCAATTTGCAAAAAATCATCCCTTTGATCTTATTATTACTGGAACAATGTCAATGGATAGTGCGCATGCAGCAATCGGGCCAATGATTGCAGCGCATCTCAGTATCCCCTGGGCAACGCATATTATCGCATTAGATGTTAATCCAATAGCAAAAGAAATACGAGCAACTCGCGAAATAGATGTGTCAACACGGCAATCAATTACCCTTCCCCTGCCCGCTCTTATTTCTGTACAATCCGGCATTAATCGTCCACGATATCCAACGCTCTCGCACACGCTTCGAGCTAAAAAACAGGAAATATATAAAATCGCGTTGAACGAACATCCGCATCAACACTCACAATGCCGCTTTTTACTCCCCCCACGCACAAAAGAAACGTTTCTGCTGCGGGGTTCTCGAGAAGAAAACGCGCGCGCTTTATATGAATATCTTCGCGCGAGATCGTTTTTGTGAGTTTAGCAATGAAACCAAAAGCATGTCTCATCATCGAACAGATAGCAGGAAACATTCGCGAATGCGCTTGGGAACTTGCATCGCTTGCACAATTGGAATTTTTCAGGGAAACGTACGACTGGATCGCATTAATAGCTGGTAATAATATTGAACGCGCTGCAACACTCTTTGCAGAAAAAACGGGAATTGAAGTATATGCGCTCTGCGATCGCTTACTTGAAAACTTTAGCGGTGAAGGATTTGTTCGCGCATACAGCACTGCAGTACAACAAATTAAACCTTACTTCATATTTGCAAGCCATACGCCACTTGGGTGCGATGTCGCACCAGCATTAGCGATTGTATGCAACATGGACTATTTCCCGTCACTGCAATGCCTTACTCGTAAGAATGAAATTCTTTTTGCTTATCGCGAACGTCTCAATGGAAAAATTAACGAAGAAATCACAATTACTGAACCGGCGATTTGCACAATTATGCCAGGAGTTTTTCCTATCTTCAACACTGCAAAATTGTCAGGAAAAGTTTCAATTGTCAATATTGATACTGGAAAGATCAAATCTATCCCTGCCGCACCCAATTATTCGCCGCAATCTGGTGCCGAATTATCCAATGCAGAAGTTATTGTATCCGCCGGACGAGGAGTGGGAAATAGTGAAAATATGGAACACCTTCGAAATCTCGCATCGCTTTTTTCGCGCGCCGCAATTGGTGGGTCCCGCGCTGCATGCGATATGGGTTTAGTCGACTACGGTCTTCAAATTGGCGTGACAGGAAGAATTGTGTCTCCAAAGCTTTACTTCGCGTGTGGAATATCCGGTTCGGCTCAACACATTGCTGGAATGAAAAACGCACGCACAATTGTTGCAATCAACCGAGATGAATCTGCACCAATCTTTCGAATAGCCGATATAGGGGTGATAGATGAAGTTGAAAAGTTTATCCCAGTATTTATCGAATTCGTACAAAAAAAATAAATTTACCTTAAAAATTAATCGATTTTTATATCACTGCTTTACATGGCAAAAAAATTAACACATTCATATTGCTGCATCAATAATTATTTTTTACAAGAGAATATTTTTAAAAAGTATTTTTTTCAACATCTTCAAATACAAATATTTCAGCAACACCAATTAACCTCATGTTGAAACTGAAAACCGTTTATAAAAAAAGAATTCACACTTGTGTGCACCTGTGGATTTTCCAAAAAAGAAATTTCGGTTTTGCATGCAAATACTCTTTCAAAAATTCATATTTATGCCAGCAAGTACCATAATGTTTCGATATTCTGCAGTCATGACGGTCCTGTTATATGTTGAGACATCAATGTTACCGCTTACGTATGCAGTGGAAAACGTAATAAAAAAGCTTTCGTACAATCGATATGAAACGCCGGCTGTTATAGCAACAAATGAAAGTTTTTGATGTTCATATCGCTTTACATCATCCTGAACATCAAAAAGAGAATTTTTTTCATTAATTTCTTTATAAATCCATATCCCAGTTGCGATGCGCATATGTGC
>JAOAAF010000088.1:7410-13275 GCA_026419015.1 Spirochaetota bacterium | reverse complement strand
CTCTCATACTTCCGAGAATGAACATTCGTTGTTTGAATTGTCATCGCCGCGTTATCAAGACCCTGCCACATTCCAATCACATAATTTCGATAGCTCGCAAAGGCGCGCGGGTTGTCGTGAAATTCTACAAGCGTCCGCGCTTTCTCATACTCGATATTCACCTCCGCATGCTTTTGGCTTACCCTTTCGAACATTTGCGCTATTGTGCCCACCGCGTTTCTCGCCGCGCTTTCCATTCCACTTAGGTTTTCGTATATGTCTGTCTCAGCCTGCACCGCTGCTTCGATAATTGCATGCTCATTTGCAAATTCTCCATCGGTGCATCCAAGAGATTCAAGATACTGTCGAAATTGCGCAATAAACCCATCTTCCTTCCCTTCGCATCGAAGCTGAATGAATTCCTCCAACCCGATGGTGGGAATTTCGCCAATATACTCCCTTGCAAGCAATGCAATTTCAAACTGTTTATGTGCAGTTTTTGCTACCTGCTGGTTTTCAAGATAATTCCCATACGCTTCAAAGCCGTTAAGGTACTCGTGTGCCGTTTTGGGAAGCTTTTTTGTAAGTTTGCCAAGCCCTTCCCAAAAGTTTATCGCATCGATCGTTCCTTTCTGATACTCTATACATTCTTCCATTGCCGATTCAACAAACAAAACCGCCGCCTGGCTCTTTTCAAACATCGACTTTTTGTTTTCAAAATCTTCCCGAAAATTCCCATCAGTTGCATGCTCTTTCACATACAACAATACATCCAGCTTGTTGGCTGCAGCTAAAAGCTCAAGGGAAAGCTCCTTTAAGGCCTCAGAAACATACCATTTTTCCTTACTTTCGTTTTGAATAAAATCGCACATTGCCCGAGCGGCTTTTACAAAGTCCTGTTCCATCATTCCCACAAAATCCGTGCGAAGCGTAAATCCATTCCCAAATTCTTCCTCCACAAAGGCGACAAGAGCGCTTTCAAAATCGGCAGCGCGCGCAAGATCATCGCTGTACACAAACGCCTTCTTGTGTTGTTCGCATAAACTTTTGAGAATCTGTCGCGGCGTTGCAACCTCAGTCCATCGCTGCTGGAAGCTTTCAAAAAACATAAAAAATTCGTTTAAAAGGTTTTCATCACGAAGGCTTTTAACAATTTCCACATGTTCATTCCAATTTTCTGCGTTTACATTTTTCAAATTTTTTTCTGTCCACCACATCGCTGCGCTCGCTACCACAAAATCGCCATTCAATTCACCAAAAGAATACGCTGGAATCTCTGGGAGTTTTTCAATGACTGCTGCAAAATTCTTTTCTTCTGCCTCACCGAACGCTTTGTATATCGCATCGAATACCTCCCGCTGCAATGCGGTGTAGTCCTCTTCAATTGGCAACTTTAATTGCGCATTCTCTTTTTCAAAATTTTGGACATACTTCAAAGGATCAAAGTTTTCATCGAGAAGTGCATCGAGTATCTTTTCTGCGGTAGCAGCGCGAGTTTTTCTTGCAAGATATTCGCAGATAAGTGCATCGATCAATTTGCTCTTTGCTTCCATATCGTGTGGGGCAATTGTATAATCGCGAAATGCTTTACGCAACGATTCTCGCTCGGCTTCTCTCTTTTCCCAGATCGCCGCATTTACATCCGAAAAAAGTTCATGTCCCCATTGAAAAAGCGTATCGTCGCTTACCTCACCGTTTATAATTTCAGAAAACGCATCATATCCCTTTTTGCACATCATCCACTCATCTGCTGCCTGCGATATAAGTTGCGAATACTCATTTAGCCGCTCATACCCTTCGGCACGCCGAACCAGATCAACATAGTGCGCAAATTTTTGTTGATATTCTTTTTCTGCAGTAAAAAATGAATTTTGTATCTCAATAAGCTGTCGCTGCACAAACGAAGAATCGCCATTATTTTCAAGCACGATGAGCGCATTCGCATAAACCTTATAATCCTCCTCTGCTTTTTCAAGTTCCCATTTTTTCTCCTGCAGCTTTGACGACAGGTATTCAATGCTTTGTTGATACGCCTGCCATGCATGTGCATCATCTGCCTTTGGTTTTTTCCCTTTAATGAGTTCCATCTGAGCAATGTAGTGTTTCACTTGTTGCAAACTTTCCTCATACCGCGCTCTGGCAGCATCCATTGCACTTTTCGCTTCGTCTTTCCGCTCAGCAGTAAGTTCCGCTTGCTCGCGTGGCCCTTCAGAAGTCGCGTAATCGAGCACTTCCCTCGCAATCTCGAGTCGCTTCGCCCACCAGTCGCGTTCGCGCCTTGCAAGTTCGTATTCTAGTTCGGCTGTTGTCATTAAATACGGATCGTTCTCATCTTCATTGTTGAGCGCAAAATACCCTGCAAGATTCGTAAGAAACCCAGGTCCCCCTATGCCCAGCATTGTGGCATCGTGAATTGAGCGCTCTGCTTTTGAAATGAGATCGCGTATTTCCTCGCGCAATTTTTTCCACCGCGTCGCCTCTCGCATATAGTAAAAATAAAGCGTCTTCTGTGGACTCGTTTCGGTGATGGAATATTCATAAGGTATTGCGAGATCATAAGTTCGCTTTTGTCCAAAAAAATAGTATTCCCATCTTGTTGTAAATACATACGACTCGGTTGCAACATTCGCTTTCTCATCGTAGCTCATGCGAATCTTTCCCACATCAATGCTAATTAGCTGCGCATCTTTTGGAACCGATTCGAAAACTTTATCGCGATTTTTGTATCGCGAGTAAAATACGGGGATCAGGCTATGCAATGCATCTTGTTTTGTATATATTCCCTCCCGATTATACCGTTCTGCCATTTCAGTAAGCCAATCAATCGATTCTTCTGCCTCACCGAGCATCCTCGCTTCATGCAAAAGCGATTCATACACGCCATCGGCGTATTCTTCCCAATTCGCCTCTGTCGTTTCGATATAATATTCGTAATCACTCTTTGCTCGTTCTATTTCCGTTAAAAGCTCTTTCTCGCGCTTTCTCCATGCATCAAGTCCACCATCGATTTCTTTCATCAAATCCCTTTGCCATTCCTGCTGCGCACGATACAGTTTTTCATATGCTCGTCGCCACGCATCATCGCCCTCCTGATATGCATTTTCGGCACTTTGTTTCCACGACGTCATTTTCGATAAAAACTCTTCTTGCGCTCTTCGCCAAATGGAAAGTCCCGTTTCTACCATTGCGCGGAGTTGCGTTTCCCAATCATCGCTCTGCACTTGCGAGCCGCTTATTTTTGTTCCTTCATTGGTTATTGGATTCGCCAAAAATTCCTGCTTTCTTTTTTCCAGCGCTTCCTGCGTACGCGCTAAGATCTCATCGGCAATTGCAGAAGCCTTGCCTCTTTCGGATGCCGCGCGAAGCGAGTGCAAATCGAGTAGCTCATCGCGGATTATTTTATTGCGTTCGCGATAAATAAGGCTGTTTTTCTCCACGCGGAATTTTGTTCGCAATTCGTTTTCAATTATCTGAACTTCCTTTTCAAACCACCCGCGCGATTTTTCATCGAGTACCTCTCCGCGCTTTCGCAATGCAGTCAATACCTCGGAAAGAGTCTCCTCCCACCGAGCGCGCAATATGGATTCTCTGGAGATAACGATTTCCTCCCATCGCGAAAGCCTTTCTCGCCCCACATACCCACCTGTAGCGGAATATGCATCCGCAAGCATTTCTTTCAAAAATTCGCGATCGACGGGGAGATGCACAATTGCAATGCGCCGCGCATGCCAACTCCCCCGCGCTCGTGCTTCTGCTGCCTGTGCTTCGGATTCCCACAATGCGCGCGCTTCGTTTTTTTGATGCAAAAGCGATTGCCGTACTCCTTCGCCTTCCTTTCGGATGATATTAAAAATTTTCCATTCTGCATCGCGCTCCCATTCAGCAACAAAGAACGCATGCGCATTTTTCATCATAGACTCAAATTCTTGTTCGCTTTGCGCTAACTTTGCACGCTCAAGATACTTCTCAAATGTTTTCGCATCGTCGCGAAACTCTCGAAAGCGCACCTGCCCGCTCAAATAATTTTCACTCGAAAATACCAGCGCAAGCGCGATCCATCCAACAATAATATGCCTAACTGCCTTCCCGTTCATGCGAAACCTCCCTGCCGCGAGATTGGCGCGATGAAATTGGTGTTTTGTATTGTACGTGTGACTATGTGGCGTTTATTAGATGATGGCCTTTGAAATGGGGGAGTGATCAAAAGGAAACACGCACACAAATGCGGCACACAGCAAAAACTGTGCGGCGAGCAAAACAGCGCATAAATATTAATCTTTTCGCTCGCACAATGCCCATCCGCATCGGTAATGCTTTCAATGTATAAGTATAAACGAAATGCATCGTATTGCGCGCACTCAAGTGAGTAATCGATGAGATTCACGCGATTGCTGCAGTAGTTATCATACCCCTGCGCATTCCGCTGTGCATGTTTTACTTTCGCGAATCTAAATAAGGGAATTGGAAATCCTTCACTGCACAATTCTACACGGCACTGATTTCTCGTATTAAAATTTAATGAATTTAAATGCCAATGCAGCGGGATAAACTTTGCACACCTAACATATACCATCGCCCGCATTTCATCCTTACTCAACGATCGCGCAGCGATGTATTCCCATATCTGAGCCCAAATGCGCGCTTCTGAGTTTTCCCCTTCTACCGCTTTTTTCAAAATTTCAGCGGCTTTTCGACGGCTATCGCGCATGCATGCGAGATATTCCGCGGAGCACAGCGCATTCGCAGGTAAAATGCCCGCTTCAACGGCACGATCATAAATTTTTTGGCTTGCCGTAATTTCCCATCGATATGCGTTACATTCGGTAGCAAAGCAAATGCGAAAAGGGATAAAAATACCAAGACAACTTAAAAGCGCACATGCGATTGCTATTGGGATTCGATTCATTGAAGTACTGCGACCTTTCAAAAAGTTCTGCGACCTTCTATTTATTAATACGATGGAGAAACGCGTTTCAGAAAAAATTTTTAAAAAAAATGAAAAATTTTTATATTTATTATTATCGAAGCGCACAATGCGATCGGCATCCTGAATATACGTAAATAATAACGTACAGGAAAACAGTTAATGGGGATTGCCTTAAACAATGTTGGGAAATCAGCTAATCCAAAAGCACTTGCAAAACCCGAAGTAGTTTTAAACTGACAACACGTACATTATCGAATCTCATTTCAATGCAATGCGCGCAAATCAGTAAAGATGCCATTGGTATGAGAACATCGATTTAATAGAAAGTCCAATTGTAAAAAATTTTTTTGTGGCGACATATTTCTGGCAGAGATGTTGGTACATACCCTATGGGAATAATGAAAAGCAATAGCTATAGAAAACATGGCCAAAATCATTGGAATAACAAAATTTTTACAATTTCGATAAGAACGCATATAATTTCACTTGGAAATTTTTGTGCATTTGATGTAATGTATGCCAAAAATAATTGAAAAACAATTCTATGTTGATGAACAATGAAATTACAACAACTAACGAAAGAAGAATCTTTGCAGCCGTATGCCGAGTATTATTATAAGCCGGTGTCTGCTATTCCGCAAGAAATAATACAAAAATTAGAACAAGGGCCAATACCTTACACAGATGCTCTGCGGTTCGAAGATATTAACAGGTTATTAGAACCTGGCTATTTAAAGGATGAAATAGGTTACTGTGTGATGCCAGATGGAAGTGGATTTGCTTCAATGCTCACACAAATGCCACAAGTTTCAGGGGAAATGATTGATTGGTGGTTTGTATGGCATGCACAAGAACCATTGCGGTATAAAATATGGTATCCTGGGGCTCATATCAGTAATAGCGTGAATGATAGTAAAAGATTAAATGACATAAGTTTGCCGTTACACGCGCGAAATTAC
>JAOAAF010000088.1:0-7310 GCA_026419015.1 Spirochaetota bacterium | reverse complement strand
GTAACACATTATCCTGTTGAGGATATTGGAAAAGGAGTTGAAAAACTATACATTACGTTTGTGCCCCCAGAAGAATTTGGGTTTGATATAGCACGTTTCCCATCATCCAATATTGCAACAGTACTATGTGGTATTGTTGGGTATCCTGGATTGAATGTACAGCATACCTACATTGTTCATTGTGCCCGCAAAGTGGCCAGTGGCATTGAACTAAGAAGCAGATTCTGGTTAGCATATCACATTAGGTTTAATACGGTATCACCACAATCAATTATAAATAAAATTGCAAATGCAGCAATTGTAAAAAAATGTATTATCAACAAAAAAATTGCAAAGAGCATGGCCTATCATTGTGCACAGGAGTATCATAATCTTGCAAAGATCTTGCCCCATCTTTACAAAAATTATGGATGCACAAGGTTTTGATTCGTAGCACCTTTTGGCTCGTGAAAAATACTTCGCTTCATGCGCTCTTTTGATGCGCAAATTACGCACTCGACAAAATCCAATGGCGATACAAAACACTTTCATCGCTTCAATAACAGCACAGCCATATTCTGTGTTGTGCATGTTTTCGATCATGCACGATAAATGGAGACCCCTGTGCACTATTTCCAAAATACCTCTATCGTCAGCGCGATAATTGCGAATCAATAAACAAATTTTATGTTCTTCATGTTATGTGTAAGTTCCCGTCAGAGTATTGCCGCAATTGCTACCGTAAAGAATAGAGATCCACTTTCTAAAAAAAAATTTCATTTTCTCAAAAAAAATTTTTCTATTTTGGCCAAAACCATCGTCCTCATTAATAGGAGGAAGTTTTTAATGAAGAACCAAAACCGAATGGCATTTCAACATTTTTTATTTCTGCTTTTTTCCTTTGCCTGTAGTTTTTCGAACAATACCTCTCAAACATTCAGCCAATGCCTTGCCCATTATGAAAAGCAGGAATTAGAAAATGCTGCGGGATGCTTTGAAAAAATTCGGTCAGACAAAAATTACTCGCTTCGCGCGATGATTATGCTCGCGCGCGTGCGGTATTTCGAGAACAAATTCGATGAGGCAAAAACATTGCTTGAGGAAATCATTGACGATGAACCATTTCACACCGAAGCGCGCTACTGGCTTGCGCGCACGCTTGCCGTCATCCCATTGGAAGATGGCGCAAACGAGCGCGAACAAATCGCAATCGAACAGTTAAAAAAAGTTTTGGAAATTAATCCTCACCATATTCATGCGCGCTCTCTTCTTGCACTCCTATACGAAAAACGCAATATGTACCGCGAAGCGTTATACGAATATCTTGCAGCACTGCAAGAAGAAGAAACTCTTATGGCAGCGCGCGCTAATTTGAGCATTCTCTATCGGCGTATCGGGTTAATTGAACGCGCGCTGAGTGAAATTGATCGCGCCATTGCGATATCGAGAGCAGCTAACATGCCAATAAAAAATTTGCTCGCGATCAAAAAAGAACTGTTGGAGAAATAAAATGCGCAAAATTAGAAAATATGTGTTTCTCGTAGGCTTTCTTATATCGTGCAGCAGCGCAGAGATCACAATACAACGCGAATTAATCGAAGGTTTCCCAAAAACTATTTTATTATGCGAAATAGAAAATCGGATGTTCGATTTTAATCCTCACGCAGTAAAAAATTTTAGCGATGCGCTTCTTTTCGAATTCACTCGATTAGGATATGCCATCAAGAGAGCGCCTTCAGCATGCCGCGCCCCTGCAGAAATGCTAAAAGCTGAAAACGCTGATCTCATGATCGTTGGAAGCATGTTTGAAGGGAGGTTTGGCGATGCAATAGAAGATCGCTTAAGCGCCGCCACTCAACTTATGCAGTACGAGAAAGATGGTAATTGAGCTGGGATGTGCAGGATCACCTCAAATGATACGCTCATCGATGCCCTCGCATTGTGCAACGCAGCAATGAATTTAGCAGAAACAATTCACAATACCATCCGCAAAAAGTGACCGATGAAGATACTGCAGCAATTCATCATAGCAATTGCAGTATGGCATATGGGTTTTCAACACAGCATTGGGGAATCAAACATATTCAAAAAACTAGTTGCACCCAACACAGCGGAATATGCGATCGATCTTGAGCAGGCGCTTTCGATTGCAATTTTGAACAATTTCGAATTGCGTGCAATAAAAGCGCAAAAAAAGATCAATGAGTGGGAAGTGCGCGAAGCGTGGCGAAATTTTTTCCCCACATTGACGCTTTCATACCTCCACACCGATGAGATTCGCGAGCGCGCGACCGATTCGCGCCAACACAAATTGGGTTTCGATTCCACAATCACCATCTACGATGGTGGTCATCGCTCATCTATGTTAGTTTCAGCCAAGCTCAAATCCATTTTAGCTGCAAACGAATATCGAGTTGCGCTGAACAATTTGATCGCGACGGTAACAAAATCATACCTCGAACTATTGCAATCGCGCGATGCAATTTCCATCCACACGCTCACCCTTAATCAGGGAATTATGCAACTTTCATTCATCCAGAAAGAACTTTCACTTGGTGATGCCACAAAACTCGATGCACTGGCCATAGAAGCAAAGGTCAAAGAGATGGAATTAAATCTTGAAAAATCAAAAGACGAATATCAAAGGCGACTTTACCAATTTAAACAGATATTAAAACTCGATTTCTCCGTTCCCATCACAATTATTGGAAATATTGAGAAAGACTTCGTCTTCAATAAACCCGATGAACGCATAAACGAACAATCCCTCATTCCCCTTGCGCTTAAAAACCGCAAAGAAATCGAAAATGCCGATGCAGAATACAAAATTGCGATGGCAAATTATAAAATTAACAAAAATTACTATTTCCCAAAACTTTCAGTCGGGTTTAATTATCACCTTAGCGACGATGCATTTTTCCCTCATGAGAAAGGATGGGGAATAAATCTAAAGATTTCTTCACTTCTTTGGGGCAATTCCTTTTCGCACGATTCAGGATTCAGCGAAGGCAATAACAGTAACAGCAAAGCAATTTCCAACTCATCATCTGTGCAATTTTTCGATTCCCTTCAGTACAAAAGAGCTATGTTAGAAAGCACGGTGCAATACAAATCAGCAGCTGAAAAGAAAAAGCACATACGGCGAGAAATCGCACTCGAAGTTTCTTCGCTTATTTCTTCCTTATACAATTCGTGGAAGATGATAGAAATTTCAAGAAGGCAACTCGAACTTTACGATTCGTTTCTTCTCATTGAGCGCCTAAAAGCGCAGATGGGGGAATCGCGCCGTTACGATCTTGTGAAAAAGGAAATCGAGCGCGGCGAAGCCGCGATTGCATATCTTTCCTCGATGGCAAACTACCTGATTGCATCGTTTTCTTTAGAATTAGCAACAGGTGTGGACATCGGTTTTTTCAAATTATATGCGCGTAAACAAATCTCGGAGTATCCACATGAATAAATATGTTTCACAAGAAAAATTAACTGTGAAAATGAGACAATTTGTGAGCAAGTGGAAAAAACTGCTGCTTGCATTGATATTTATCATCGTTGGAAGTGTGGCAAGCTATCGTATTGGCGAAATTGTTGTTACGCGCATTTTTCCCCACAAGACAAAAACTCCCTCTCACACGTTAACGGAGAACCCAGAATACCTCACCATTGAGCTAAAGGATTCGGTCCACTCAATTGACGCGCTTGGCCAAATTGTGTATGGTGAAAAAGTAAACATTTCTTCAAAAGTTGAAGGACGCCTTGAAAAAATCTACGTGCGAGAAGGATCCCGCGTAACAAAAGGACAACTCCTTGCGGAAATTGAAAGGCTGACGCTTGAGCTAACATTGAAACAGCAGCAATCCGAACTCGATATTTCGCAAAAATCGTTTGAACTTGCAAAAGCCAAATTGGAAAACGCTATTAAAGCAATCGAAATAAAGTTGGCACAGATTCGAAAAGCGCGCGCCGATGTGCACGACAAAAAAATTACCTACGAAAATTCTTTGCGCACGCTTACAAACAAAACAGAGCTATTTACCATCGGCGGGATTAGCGAAAGCGAACTGGAAGCGATTAAAACCCAACATACAACACACCATACGCGATATCTCAACGCAAAAGCAGATCTCGAAATTCAGGAAGTTGGGTTTCGCGACACCGATATTGCTGCAGCAGGTTTCGAAATTCCCAACAGCGAAGAAGCAAAAATCGAACTTTTTAAAACAATCAACACAAAAATTGAGAAAGCCGAAGTCGATGCAGCGCTTTCAAAAATAAATCAAGTTACGCAAATCATCGAATCGACAAAAAAACTCATTCAGGAAACGTATATTCGTGCACCAATTTCAGGGATTGTGGCTTTAAAAAACATGGAAGTTGGTGAAATAGTCAAAAGGGATTCTATTATCGCAACTGTAATAGATATTTCAAGCGTATTTTTGTCGCTTAACGTTGGCGAAACAGAAGTAAAACACATTCGCGAAGGGCAAAATGTGTTGTTCACCGCAGATGCGTTTCACAACGAAGAATTTCGTGGTAAAATCGCACGCATTGTTCCTGTTCTCGATTCGAAAACGCGTACATTTGAAATCAAAGCATTAGTACCAAACAGTGACATGCGATTGCTCCCTGGAATGTTTGCGCGCGCAAAGATCATCATTGAAAAAAAAGAAAACGCCATACTCATTCCCGCTCATGCGCTCATCACACGTTCGGAAAACGAAGGTGAAATTCTTCTCGTGAAAAAACAAATCCCGTTTCGTCACAAAATTAAGCTTGGGAAAGAATTCGGCGATCATGTCGAAGTGATCGAAGGCCTTTCGCGCGGCGATGTCATCGTCTCAAAACAAGCGCGAGCACTCCTTCAAGGAGCAATTGCAGAAAAGTGAACATGCCATGATTCGGTGGTTCATTGAACGAAAAATTACCACGGCAATGATGTTTCTGTGTATCTCCCTCATTGGTACGATTGCCGCTATGCGCCTTCCCATCCAACTTTTGCCAAATATTGAATTTCCAACTCTCACCGTAATCACCCCTTATCCACATGCGGTGCCAATTGAAGTAGAAAAGTTAGTTACCAAACGCATTGAAGAAGCCGTGAGTTCTGTCACAGGAGTTCGTGACTTGTGTTCTGAATCCATTGAAGGATTAAGTTTAGTCACGGCTCGCTTTTCGTGGAATACCAACATGGATTTTGCACTCATTGAAGCAAAGGAAAAAGTAGATATGATTAAAGGGAGCTTACCTGAAGAAGCAGAAAAATCGATAGTCGTGAAATACGATCCGCAAAGCGAACCGTCCATGATTTTTGCAGTTAAATCGCAACAAATCGAATTTAAAAAACTCCGCCGCATCCTTGAGCGCGAAATAATACCGCTTTTAGAGCGAACTCATGGAGTTGCGATGGTTGAAGCATACGGCGGCTTTAAACGCCAGATCAACGTTGAAGCCGATTCCGATAAAATGGCGGCACGCGGAGTATCTTTTGAAGACATTGTGAAAGCAATATCCGCTGCGAATTACAATTTTCCCGCTGGCAATATCGAAATTGGCAACAAAGAATACGAAGTTCGCACAATTGGTGAATTCTCAACGCCGCGCGACATCAATTCGGTCGTCGTTGGGCAAAGCGATTCTGGCATTCCAATTTACCTTTCTCAAATTGCTCGCGTAATTGACGGATGGAAAGAACAAAAAAGCATTGTTCGATTCGATGGAGAAAATTCAATTGGTCTTTTCATCACCCGCGAAGGTGGAAAAAATGCAATCGAAACGTCTCGGGAGGTAAGGGAAAAATTACGCGAAATCTCAAAAAAATTTCACAATAAAATGTCTTTTCATGAAGTATTCAATGAGGCAAATTTTATCTCTCAATCCATTGCGAATGTACGCAATGCCGCAATCCTTGGTGCTTTGATCACAATATGCATCCTATTGCTGTTTTTATCTCAACCAAATGCCGCATTCATTGTTGCCTTCACCATTCCGATATCCATCCTCACAACTTTCGCATTAATGTACGCAAAGGGGATGACCATAAATTCCATGTCGCTTGGCGGGCTTGCATTGGGAATCGGAATGACCGTCGATGCTTCGATTGTTGTGATGGAGTCAATCGAACATGTGCGATCGCATGCGAAACACAAACGCCTTGAAATTAACTCGATTGTGACAGCTGTTAAGGAAGTAAAAACGTCTGTTGTTGCATCCATCCTCACGACGTTGGTTGTTTTTTTGCCGATTGTCTTTCTTTCGGGTATTGCAGGTGCGCTTTTCAGCGAGCTCGCATTAACCATTTCGTTTTCCCTTCTTGCAAGCCTGATTACCTCTTTGCTGCTTGTCCCAATGCTTGCATCGATCGCGTGCAATAATCGAATAATATTTCCGGAAGCGCTTTCGCGCATCCACCAACGCGTACATAAAATTTCCGATGAATGCCTCAAAGCTCTCAGCTGCTGGTATGAATCGCTGCTTGGATACGCCATGAAAGAAAAAAAACGCCTTCTCGCGATTGGGCTTTTTATCGCAATTGTAGGAAGTATTCTTACCGTCTCGCTTAATCGGGAACTCATGCCAAAAATCGATAGCGGAGAATTCACCATCGATATTCAAGCGCCACGCGGTTCTTCGCTTGCCGAGACGTTAAAAATAGCCCAAGCGGTGGAGAAAGAAGTGCAAAAAAGCCCATATGTCGTACATGTATTTTCTAAAATTGGCTGCGATCCCGACGACTCCATCTCGGAACGCCTTTCGGGAAAAATGCGCGACTTTGCGACAATTCGCGTCATTCTCACCGATTCGTCTCGACCCCACCTTTTAACTATTATCGACGACCTTCGCAACCGCATATCGATACCAGATGGCGTACAGCTCGATTGTAAAGCAAAAGAGGACATTGTCCAATCGGTGCTTGCATCGAAATCATCTGCGATTACCATTGAGCTTTCAGGTCAAAATCTCGATATGCTGAAAAAAGCGGGCGATGCATTGAAAGAACGGCTTCTAAAAATTCCATCAATTTCTGCCATCGCAACGAGTCTGGATGGCGGAAATCCCGAAATTCGACTTGCGCTGGATAGAACCAAAAGTTTTGCGTATGGACTTACTGTTGCCGATGTGGCGCAAACACTGCAATGCGCAATTGGGGGGAGCACCGCAACCACCTTTCGGGAAGGTGATGATGAAGTCGATGTGCGAGTGCGCCTCTGTGAGGAATTTCGCAATAATCTCGATAAACTTTCTTCAATTTATGTTAAAACAGCACAGGGACACATGTTTGCGTTAAAAAGTTGCGCGCAATTTTCGCCATCAATCAGCCCAACGCGAATAACCCG
>JAOAAF010000087.1 GCA_026419015.1 Spirochaetota bacterium | reverse complement strand
GGCATGTCACAACTAGTCCGCCGGCAATATCCTGCGCAAGGCGTGCAATTTCATAAGGGAACCGGGTTACATTTTGTTTGTGCACATTTGCCAGCAATTGATCGACCAAAAAGGTTCCGCTCGGCTGCTTTTTCCCCTCCACCGCACAGGCAATACATCCACAGTACAATGTTTCGTTGAGATGATTCATTTCAATAATCTTATCTTTCACATGAGAAGCCTTATCAATGCCATTGTATTCTGCTATGGTCTGAACTGCGCCAATGAGCACATCTCCCACTCCCACCTTACACGCATAGCTCTGACGGTGGTACGATGCAAAATACTCCACAAGTTGCCCAGTAAAATCGTACTCGCCACACATAAACACTCTTTCCCACGGAACAAACACATCTTCAAATACAATGAGCGCTTCATGGCCACCGAAAAGTGCATTTCCCCTATCAATTTTCCCGATCTCCAGCTTTCTCGTATCGCACGATTGTCTTCCAAGAATATAGGTAATTCCGGGGCTATCGCTAGGAACTGCAAATGAAACTGCATAATCTTTATCTTCCTCGCGCATAGCAATTGTGGGCATCACAATCACTTCATGAGAATTCACCGCTCCAGTTTGATGCGCTTTCGCACCGCGTACCACAATCCCATCGCGGCGCTTTTCTACAACTCGAAGGTACATATCGGGATCCGCTTGTTTATGGGGCGCAAGAGAGCGATCACCTTTCGGATCGGTCATAGCGCCATCGCATACCAAATCTTCGCGTTGCACGTATTTCAAATATTCATTAAAGCGCGAAAAATACTGTGTGCCATATTTTCGATCGATATTATACGTCACAATCGAAAGCGCATTGAGAGCATCCATTCCCACACAGCGCTGAAAACAACATCCCGTAAGAGAACCGAGCAAACGACCCATTTTGCTCTTTTTGATTAAATCATCTGTACTTTGATGAATATGGGTAAATCGATTTATCTTCTCCCCAGTAAGATGCGATTGCGCCGTCATGATTTCCTCATACTCTGGGTTCATCGCAAGCGAGTAGGTCAGTGCAACTGCATTGAGCGATGGCCGAATGATTGGGTCATCGACAACATTTTCCACTCGCTTCCCGAACATAAATACCTTTAAATTTAATTTCTTTAAACTCTCAATGTATTCCTGTGGGGTTTTCACTGTACACCTCCCTGTCGGTCAGTAAGCTTCAATTTTTATCATAAACCTTTAAATTTTGGTTTCCTTTTTTCCAGAAATGCGCGCATTCCTTCTTTTTGATCATCTGTTGCAAAAAGTGCTGACCACGCCTCTTCTTCAAATGCAATATTCTTTTTTACCTCTGAATATATTCCATAATTTATTACGCGCTTCGCCTGCCGAATAGCGATTTGAGGGCAATTGGATATTTTTTTTGCAAAATCCACTGCTGCATCTATCGGATTGCCGGACACCACTTCATCGCAAAGTCCCCATTCAAAAGCCGTTTTTGCATCAATCATCTCCCCCAAATAAATCATTCTTTTCGCTCTTGCGACTCCAATGAGTTTCGGGAGCCTTTGTGTGCCTCCTGCTCCAGGAAATATACCAAGTTTTATTTCCGGCATTCCAAGCTTCGCATTTTCTTTGCAAAATCTGAAATCGCACGCGAGCGCAAGTTCAAGTCCACCACCAAGTGCATAGCCCGATATCGCCGCAATCACAGGAACAGGAATCTCTTCAATTGCATTGAATGCAGCGTTGAATACGAATTTTTTTGCTTCCTCCGGCGCACGATTCACCATTGCCACAATATCCGCTCCAGCAGCAAAATTTTCTCCTTCGCCGGCAACAATCACCGCTCGGACTTCATCGCGCCGGCATTCGTTTTCCGCGGCATGTTTGATTTCCTGTATCATTTCCCACGATAGCGCGTTTAACACTTTTGGTTTATTCAGTATAAGATAAGCAATGCCATCTTTAATCGAAAGAATAATATTTTGATATTCCATTATTCATTCACCCCTTTTTGGATTTTATGTAGACTCTTGGCAAAAAAACGTTTCATCTTCGCATACTTATAATTCCTCGCGTGATAAAATCATATATAAAATCTATGTATTCATCCACAGAATACTTTCCATTTGGAGAAAACCACATGCGTGAACGAGCAATTATCGATGCTACACTGAACGCAACGAGCTTCACATCAATTTTTCTGAAAAAACCCATCTGAATTCCTCTTGTTAAAATTTCGCGACATATTTCATCATATTCATCCCTAAGTTGTATGATTTTTTTCTTATTTTTTTTCGAAAGATATCCCAGCCCAACATCAAACAGCAACATTGAACTTCTCCTCACGCCCAATGTTAACCGCACATGGTTTTCAATAATTTTTCTCAATGCGTCAGGGGGATTTATTGATGCATCACCCTTCAATTTGCGGATAGGTTTTAGAATTGCCTCCATTTCATCCTTGAGAATTTCAAAAAGGATGGTTTCTTTATTGCAAAAATAGTTATAAATATTGGCTGGGCGAAATCCACACGATGACGCAATATCTTTCATGCTCGTTTCCGCATATCCTTTTTCCCAAAAAAGAATACTGGATTTAAGGAGAATCACCTCTCTTGTTGTATAAGAAGTACGATTCATGACCAACTCAGCAAATAATGAATGAACGACCATTCACTTTCATATTATTAATTAATTTCAACAATTTTTTAATAAATTTTTTCATCGCACAAGTTTTTCTATTTTATCAACAAGAAGATGACCCATGCCAGCTCAATCAATTGTGTGTTGATCGCATATGTGCATATCCAAAAAAAACATGCTTACGGCAGTCCTACAGTCAGGCCAAATATGCAAAAAGTGAGTTTCTTGTTCTCCTGTACCACCAAAATATTTCGTCATCACCTGCACCAGACCAATCGTGATGTACATACATATAAAAAATAATGCTATCTGGATTCCTGCGGTAATCATGAGTTCTTCGTTTGGGTCAAGAATCAACCGCGAAATCATCGAAGTTAAAACAAGAAAATACGCTCCCATTCGAAGGCCCGCAAGAAACGAAAAGGCAAACGCATTGAACACTTCCGTTTTTCCTGTACACATCATCGTGAAAAATACAATTGGAATAGTACCCAGCCCGGAAAACAAGAGCATTCGCGTGTATTCGTAAGCCTCCTCTGGCCTGAACATGCGTCGAATGATTGTATATATGCAATATACTGCGATGGTGCAGTTTATCATGTTTGCAATACAATTCATCATCGTATTTGAACTATCTAATACACGCAAAGGGCTATAAAACCGTTACCAAACGCTTTAATATGCGGATAAGTTATTTATATAATTAGTACCGCTTGTAAACAAAGTGGCATTGATATGTGGTGTATTTTGGGAAATAGGACAAATTTATCAACTATCGGATTGAAATCTTACACCTTTATTTCTCGTGGACGCTTATTTGCGTTATCCCAATACGGCGAGATTTCCAACAGACGCTCGACGACTTCTGGAAGAACTTTTAATGTGTAATCGATTTCTTCTTCTGTTGTATATCTGCTTAAACTAAATCTAATTGAGCCATGCGCGCTGGTAAACGGGACACCCATCGCGCGCAACACATGCGACGGTTCGAGTGATCCAGAAGAACACGCAGAACCAGAAGAAGCTGCAATCCCCATCTCGCTTAAATAGAGTAAAATTGCCTCTCCTTCGATGTATTCAAATCCCACATTCGTGGTATTGGGTACTCGTTCGTCCTTTGCACCATTGAGCGAGACATTTGGAAAACGCATTAAAATCTCATTTTCCAGTTTGTCGCGCAATTTTTTTACCCGCTCCTCCTCGGGGAGATATTTTCGCGCAAGCTCGGCGGCTTTCCCTATTCCCACAATCCCCGCAACATTTTCTGTCCCTGGCCTTCTTCCGCGTTCCTGATGGCCTCCGTATAATATCGGCCGAATTCGTGTACCCCTGCGAATATACAAAGCTCCCACACCTTTCGGCGCATGAAATTTGTGGCCTGAAATTGTGTACAAATCGCATTGTATTTTTTTCACATCAATTGGGATTTTCCCCGCTGCCTGCACGCCATCAACGTGAAAAAGAACACCCCGTTCGCGTAAATATCTTCCAATATGTTCTACTGGATGAATTATTCCCGTTTCGTTGTTCGCATGCATTACTGACACAATTGCTGTCTCCTCTGTCACTGAATCAAAAAGCACATCCAAATCTAACCTCCCAAGGCGATCGACTGGCACATAGGTAACGCGATATCCCTCTCGTTCAAATTTCTTGCATAAATTCAAAAC
Organism: Spirochaetota bacterium; assembly: GCA_026419015.1. Classification (GTDB taxonomy): domain Bacteria; phylum Spirochaetota; class UBA4802; order UBA4802; family JAGODF01; genus DYLV01. Next base: position 9,004 of record JAOAAF010000087.1, on the reverse strand, counting down.
TGAAGGATGCTCTACTCGAGTGGTGATGATATGCCGCTTATCAGGAAAATACGAGAGAACCCCTGCAATGGCAAAATTATTTCCTTCCGTACCGCATGAGGTAAACACTATTTCGTAATCGTGTTCTGCGCCCAAAAGCATCGCCACTTCGTGGCGCGCCCATTCAATGTCTTTTTCAACTTTTCCTCCAAAATCGTGCATGCTCGACGGATTGCCATAGCGTTCAGTAAAAAACGGAAGCATCGCTTCCACTACTTCAGGTGCCACCATGGTAGTCGCATTGTTGTCGAGATACACAATTTTTTTCGCTGTATTTTTCATCGCTCAATTACCTCGATATCATCTTCCACAAATTCTCTAAGCTTTGCCTCTACTAAATTTTTTAGCGTTACCGTCGACGCAACGCAGTGAGAACACGTGCCGCGGAGAGCCACATATACCTTTTTCCCATCAACATCGATGAGTTCAATGTCACCACCGTCCTTTTGTAAAATAGGCCGAATTACATCGACAATGGTTTCGTTGACAAGCTGCATGCGGCGGATATTGGTAAGTGGCTTTTTCTTTTCAGCATCGCGTTGGCTTTCAGTGAAACTCTGCTGCAGTTTCAATTCCTCCTGAAGAATATCTTCTAATTTATGAATGCACGATCCACACGCACCACCCGCTTTGGTATAATTTGTAATATCCTCTACTGTTTTCAAATTGTTTTCTCGCACCACTTTCCGAATCAAAACATCGGTCACTCCAAAACACTGACATACTATTTCACCTTCATGCGTCGCGTCCTCGGTAACTTTTTCGCCGCGCCAGTTCGCAATTGCTTTTGCCAACGCTTCGCGACCCATTACCGAACAATGCATTTTCTGTTCAGGAAGTCCCCCTAAATATTCCACAATATCTCGATTTGTGATTTTTTCTGCTTCCTCCACTGTTTTGCCAATGATCATCTCAGTCAAGGCAGAGGAGGAAGCGATTGCACTTCCACACCCAAATGTCTGAAATTTCGCATCTTTAATGATTCCGTTCTCGATTTTGAGATACAGGGTAAGCGCATCGCCGCACACGATGCTGCCCACCTCCCCTATGGCATTGGCATCTTCAATTACTCCCACATTTTTTGGGTTAGTATACAATTCTTTTACTTTATCGGAATAATCCCACATAGGCACCTCCATTTCCAATTCCTTTTTGCCCGATTATCTGAAGGCATCGCAATAGCAGGAATTGGTAAATAATTAGTATACCACGCACTGTAACTTTCACAAGTAACGAACATTCGGCAACGCTATTTGAACCAAGGCTTCTCCTTGCCAATTGTGCTGTGCGCAAGCAAATGGGATAACAACGCCTGTTTTATAATTTGAATATCGCTATCTCGCGTGAGATTATGATCGCCATCGCAAATTACCACAAGGGCCCTATTCCCTTTGAGCAATTGCACAAGCGCATACGCATTACTCACATCGACCACCGCATCTTTCTCTCCATGGACAATCAGAACTGGTAACTCTATTGACTGCGCTGCCCGTTCAGGGATAATTCTCAACGCTTCTTTGAAAAAAGAATTTTTTATCCATACGCCTTCCACCTTGGATATGCCTTCTTCTGAAAGCGCTTCCAGATTGCCAATTCCCAATACTTGTTCAAATAAATGGCGCACATTGAGCGGTGGGGCAATAAGCGAAATTGAAGCAAGCTTTTCACAATTGCCTTGGGCATATAAAAGGCAAACCAGTGCGCCCATGCTCGACCCAAAAAGGTGCAATTCCTCAAATCCCTTTTCTTTGCAAAAAGAAACCGCACAACTGCAATCCTGCACTTGCTGTAAAATAGAAAGATCTTCGCTACTCCCTTCCGATTCACCAGCCCCGAAGAAATCAAACGTAAACAGTGAAAATCCCGCTTGTACGATGCTATCGACAAGGCGGGTAATTTTATATCCATCTTTGCTGGAAAAAAGCCCATGGCAAAAAATCACACAGCTTTTCGATCCTTCATCGGGGATGTACAATCTTCCAGATAATTTCTTTTCAAGGTTATTCTGAAAAAAAAACATTTCTGTTTTCATTGCGCATCATTTCACAAGCTTCATGATGGGTTCAAAATAGCCCTCGGAACTGTTGCCATTTATGACAATTTCGACTGGTCGCAATTCCAAATATTCCTTTCCACCTTGCTGATACCTCTTTGCATCAAACACAAAATACGATAAAGAAACAGCGTTATATTTTCCACCTGTACCGTATTCCTGGTTTTTTATTTCGCTAATATTGATGCGCAAATTTTTGCGCTCATCAATTGTATACACTCCACGAAAATATATATTCATCTCCTTCAATCGAACTACACACACCGCACGATAGCTTTTATTAAATGAAAACTCATAGCCATAATTCCCTCTGTAGTGCAAACGCCATGTTCCTATTACATCGTTGAAACCTATAGCATTCACAGGCAATACTGTGAGCATTAGCGCCCACAACATTGAGAACCTACCAAAGGTGCGATTCATCGTTTTTCCCGCAAAAAAAGATTTTCAATACAAATCCACTTTTTCACAATTCCTTTACTCCCGTCAAGCATATGTTCAATAAATTGTTATTGACACAATCCATCATAAAAAAAACATTTTGCAACGTTATTTTCACATAAAAAGGGGTTTTTGTGTACAAGATTGGCATCATTGTAAATCCGCATGCGCGAAGCATACAAAAGAGCCGAAACGACATTGCCGTCCGCCTTGCTCAGATAGGCAAAGAATTCGTTGACGTTCGATTGAGCAACTCGCTCGAAGAACTCGATGCGATACTTGCAGATTTCAAAAACAAAGATATTTCTTGCATTGCCACCTGTGGGGGCGATGGCACGATTCATCACGTCGTATGCCACATGATCAACATGTATGCGCCTTCTGCTCCACCACCGCTTTTAATCCTTAAAGGTGGGACTATGGACAACATTGCCCGCACAATCGATTTGAAAGGCAAAAGCTTCGACATTCTTCGACGGATGATCGCAGTGCTTGAATCGGGGAAAATTCCCACCGCGCACCGCCGCGATACCATGAAAATTGGCAATCGGTATTGCTTTCTCTTTGGCTTAGGCCTCACCACTAATTTTCTCGACGCTGTGTATGAAGGTGAAAAAGGCACGCTTAAAAATTTAAAAGTCATTGGCCGCGCAATTTTTGAAGGATTAACCGACAAAAAAAGTTCTTCGCTCTTTAAGCGGGTGTATGCGCACATAACTGTGGATGGAAAGGAACTCCCTTTTCGCGAAATCTTAGCGATTCTTGCTGGTACTGTCGAACAAATCGGCATGGGATTTTCTCCACTCCCGCGTGCAAACGAAAAAGACGGTACATTTCACGCCATCATTACAGGCGAAAAACCAATCGAAGGAGTAAAACAATTTTTCCGCATCAAAAAAGGCTTACCGATGAAAGGAAAATACAACTTTAATGACATCATCTCGCGGCTTACCATCGTTGCCGATTCGCCTTTTCGATACACCATGGATGGAGAGCTTTATGACTGCGATCGCTCGCTTGTGGTAGAAATGGGTATCCCCATCTACCTCATTAAAGTCTAATTTATTCTAAACTTTTCCAAAAAACGATTTTTTTCTATTCACCGCAACAAAGGAACGCTTTCATGAAAATTGCATCGATAATGATTTTTACAAATTCCATTATATCTCATCAAACGTGCAGGATTTCCCTTAAGATTTCCAGAATACCGTTCGATGAAATAAATGAGGCATGATGAAACGATGGGCATGAATTGTTCGCGAATCAGCATCTTTTCCCTTTTACTCATCATTATATTTTTTTATTCGTGCTATTATTCGCACATCCAGGTAATAGTTGCCGATCCTCACAGATTATCGATGTTTTCAGTGAACGAAATATACAAAAAAGACATTCAAAAGGCATCAAAGGTAATTAACGATAACAACCTCATTATAACGCTTACTCACCTTCAAACAATGGATAAAGGTGGCAGAAAATATTATTTGCTTGAAAAAGAAACGTTATCGCACTTATTGAATTCCGTAACGAAAAATTTATATCGCGACATCTACCTCGTAAATTGGGAAGGAACAATAATCTATACCATGCACGATGATTCAGTTTTTGCGCGCAACGTAAGCGAGATTGCTTCATCCTCGCTTTCAATTCCATACAACGCTGCGATGGATGGCCAACTCATTGCCACGAATTGTTCCATCGATGCACACAATCAGTGCATCATTGCTTCACCCGTAGAAAAAGACGATAAACGATGGGGAGTAATAATGTTAATCCTCTCAAACGAATGCGCGACCGCTGCACTGGTACAGGAAACATCCATCTCAACTGGAAAATGATCGTTCGATCACCGCGTGAACTTCACTAAAAATATCGGGGAAAAGGTTTTCGCCTTTCATTTCTGCCATCGCATTTGCGGTTTTCAATAGCTGTTGATCCTGAATCGCACTAATTCCACTATTCTTCATTCCCATCAGGATGCCTGGAAATACACATCCCAAATCAAAATACTCGCTGGGGATATAATCCTTCACACCGCGGCTTGCAATAATTTCTTCATCGACTTCCCGATCATCGATAAGCGAAATAATCACCTGACCAGGTCGAATGCGCGAAAGCTCTGCAACGGTAAACTGGTTTTTAAATAGAAAAATAATATCGCTATTGCTAAATATATTTTCTTGAGTTGTTGCAAGCGCCCCTTCTTTTTCCACATTCATCATCAATCTCTCATCATTATCGCATCCCAAAACGCGCGCAAAGCCAAGCGTTTTCAAAAGCCGCGTCAGTCGAATCGCAGCCAAATTCAAGCCAATCATTCCAGCATTACAATCGTCATATGACATTTTCTTTTTCTTTGCAATTTTTATCACAGTGTAGAGAAGTAAAAGGGGCAATTCATCGAATTCGCGATACACAATTGGCCGATGTAGTTCAGAACTTATGTACGAAACCGTGGATGCATCGCAGACGCCTTCAATTGTGAAAATGCGAAGCAACACAAAGCTTTCCTCTATGCTGCGTAATATTTTAATTATATCTTCTGGATGATGTGCACGAATTAAAAGCGGAAATCCATTCAAACCCGAAAAGCGCTTCAGCACTACCGAATCTTTCTCAGTCAGCGCATGCACGATGTATTTACTCGCTTCTGCTTTTTCGCTCGTTGGATGCAACACATTAATCATCGCTACGTTATAGTGCATCCCAGAAAGTTCTTCGACGCTTTCCCCCATTTGGATTTTATCGATAATCATGCCAGCAGCACCTTGCACCATCATTTCATAGTCGGCCTTATTTTCAAATTTCCCCTTCCCTGAAACCTCTAACATTCCTCCAACCAGCAGATTTTCCAAAAGATTCGATACGCTTTCTACAGAAAAGTTTTCGGGATGGCGTTTAAGCTTTTGAATCACCGATCGAAATTGTTCTCCTGCATCATAGAGAACCTCCACGCTAAATCTCTCTGCGTTTTGTAAAACTTCAATCGATTCAATTAATTTTACTGCACATCCCGATTTGCACAATTCATTAATAAAATGTGGCAAAAACCCATGTTTGATGCGTATGATGACTTTCGAAAGGAGTTTCATTTTTGTTCCCCGCGTCGAATTGGGTAATCGATAAATGCTTCGCAAAAATCATCATAACAGCGCTTATAGACAATTTTCGGTTCTGTGCTTTCAAACATATTTTTAGAAATCATACCGCTTGAAATAAACACGGCAAGTCGTTCGGAAGCTTTTTCGAACAATTTACTGGAAACGATTTTGTCGAAATCATCGCTTTCATCGTCAATGGGTATTCTCACATATACGCGAAATGTTCCATCGCTCATCCCCTCAAATCGATCTTTTGGCGAAAATACGCTTTTGCACTGCATCGCACTTATAATCAACACTGCTAAAAGAGCCCTATTTCGCATTGCCTTCTCCCAAGCGAATCAATGCTTCCTCATATGAAATTCCTCTTACAAAAAGTATTTTTCTTTTTTCTTTACTACCTTTCACAATCGAAATCATAGATTTTGGTACGCGCAGCTTTTTTGAAAAAAGCGCAATGCATTCCTCATTCGCTTTTCCATCTTGTGGCGGTGAACTTACATATGCGCGTATTCCCTTCTCATCGCGCACGATGCCTCGTTTCGTTGAATTCGGTGTAACCAAAATTTCAAGTTTACATTCCATCCATTCATTTGAAAAAGGCATACGAAGAATATTTCAAGAAAAATTTTTATGCAAAAATTTTGCTCCGCCTGACCTATTTTATGCACTCGCATCCAAATCCGATGAGCACGTCGCACAAGGCCAAGCTAATTTTGTGGTATGAAAAAAGTTTTTAAAACAAAAATTTTATGTTGAACAATTAAATTGTCATAATACTTTTGCCATCAACGCGAATACCCCAACAATACCTTGTTCAGGTGAGAACATGCATCCTACAACAGTGATATTTCATTCTCCTGCGAAAGGAAGCTTAAACGTGAAAATCTGCGGGCTTTATGTTCTGGAACGCAATATCATCCTTATGTACAGAGCAGGGGTGCGACAAATTTTTTTAAATTTAAACGATGAAGATGTTTCATTTTACCGATCGCATATCAAAAAGCACTTACGAAAAATTGCGCTATCGATTAAAGAAACGCTTCCCCCCTCGGTAAAGCTTTTCAATTCATTTGTGATTTCAGCAAATTGCCTATTACAAGAACATCATTTGGTACAGGTGGATCAATATTTTACGCGGGATAAAAATGCGTTGGTTCCCAAAAACACCAACGGCATGTTTGAAATTGCACATCCTGATGACATCATACGCGCAGAAAAAATTCTCATTCAAACGATTCGCAACAATACTCCTGGCTTCATAGCCCGAAATATCAATAAAGCGATATCGCTTCCAATAAGCCGAATGCTTTCCAAAACTCGAATCCATCCAAATATCTTAACTGTTGTGAACATGCTCATTGGCTTTTCGAGTGCAATTTTTATTTCTTACAACACGCATCTTTGCATTGCGCTTGGTGGCCTCTTTTTTCAGCTTGCATCTATTTTTGATGGTGTAGATGGAGAAGTCGCGAAGCTTACATTAAAAGTATCGAGATTGGGCGGCTGGCTTGATACAATCAGCGATAACGGTTCTTTGATCCTTTTCCTTATGGCTTCCTCATATCTGTTCTTTCTCAACAGTTCAAGCGCGCTGCTGCCCATCATAATTATCGCTTTGCTCTTCATTGGGCTTATCTTGATGCTTTCTGCGATGATCTCCTTTTTACGGAAACACACCAAATCCGGTTCGCTCGTCACCTACGATAAGGAATTCCTCCAGAAGCTTCCCGATTCCGACAAATTGGTGTTTATTATTCATAAGCTAAAATATTACACAAAAAAAGAATTTTTTTCCCTTGCATTTTTCATCATATGCCTTACCGGGAAAATTCACATAATAATTCCCATCGCGGCAATCGCATTAGATAGTGCGGCCATTATGCTTATTCTTATCAACCGGCGCTATCGGAATTATCGCTTTTCTCACAGTTAACACGCAATTTCAATGGCAGGTTGCACATTTCCCGCTGCTTTTTCCCGAACAGCCAGCACAGGTCTCTGTCCCCCCTTTTCCGCCAAAGAATAGCGAAAATATTTTCTCGCTCTCCTTCGAACCACATGATGGGCACTTGCCTGGAGTGTAATCCCCCATCGAACGCAGTTCGCTAAAAATAATTTTACACTCGAGACATCGAAATTCATATACTGGCATTTTCTTCACCTTCCTCTTATTTTCCCCCACACGCGATCGCGATTTTTCTTCGCCTGTGGAAAATTCTTTTGTAACCGAAGAGCTGTTTGGTAATCTTTCAAGGCATCGCGGAACTTACCCATTTTTTCAAAAAGCAACCCTCGATTGTTATACGCAGGTGCAAATTTTTTTTCGATACTCATCGCTTTTTCATAATCCTGATGTGCTAACTCATCCTTCCCTAACATGAAGAATGCCACACCGCGATTATTGTATGCTTCTACAAAATTCGGATTTAACTTTACGCTTATTGAAAAATCGTTCACCGCTTCTTTTAATGCGCCAATTTTTTTATGTGCATTTCCCCTATTAAAATACGCTAAATAAAATTCTGGATCAAATTGAATGGCGACTGAAAAATCCTGAATCGCTGCCTTGTAATTACCAAGTTCGCTGTATAACACCCCTCTGTTGTTGAGCGAATAGATGTGGCGGGGATTTATTTGAATTGCTTTCGTATAATCTTTCAGCGCATTTTTGTGATCTCTTTTTTTGGCAAAAATTATCCCTCTGTTGCAATATGCATCAGCAAAATCGCCTTTCTGGGAAATGGCTTTTGAATAATCGCTTAACGCTTTGTCATATTTCCCAACAGCAAAATACACATTTCCACGTTTGTAATATGGAATTGGATCGGTTGGATTTTTCGATATAATTGTCCCATAATCGGCCAAAGCTTCCTCATAATTTTGTAAAATTTTTTTTACCTCTGCTCTTCCATAATAGGCATCAGTATATGAAGGATTTATTTCGATTGCCTTATTGAAATCAGCAATGGCTTTATCGAATTGCTTTTGTTCGTAGTAAAGATGACCACGCGTTACATACGCGATTTCATTTTTTGGATTAACTTCAAGGGATTTTGTGTAATCGCGCAATGCATCGTCCACGTTTCCCATTTCCACATGAGTCTTCCCTCGTTCAAGGTAGGCCGTCGAATTCGATGGATTTGCTTCACACGCTTTGTTTAAATCCAAAAGCGCTTGCTCGTAATTTTTATTTTCGCGATGTACCATTGCCCGCATGACATACGCCTTGTCGTCCTGCGGATTCGATGTGATCGCATTCGAAAAATCGCGAATGGCACCGTTTTCCTTCTTTTTGAGCTTATAAATAATGCCGCGATTGATATATGCGCTGCTGTGAGTCTGTCTCTTATACACATCTCCGAGCCCA
>JAOAAF010000086.1:9733-13600 GCA_026419015.1 Spirochaetota bacterium | reverse complement strand
ATCCCATCCCGCCAAATATGGCAGCAGTGAATCCTTTAATTGCGAGCGAAGTGCCGCAATCGTATTGGGTTTGCGTTATCGGTGAGATAGCGCACCCCGCCAATGCGCCGATTGCCGCGGAGAGAATAAAAGAAAGGCTTACTGCCTTACCGATGTTAATGCCGCACAACTGTGCGGCAGTTCGGTTTGATGCGCACGCGCGCATGGATTTGCCAGTTGTCGTGTATGCAAAAAACAAGTTAAGAAAAACGACAATTGCTGAACAAATACCGAACACCCACACTACTTGTGGGGAAAAACTGGCACCGAGAAATGTAATCGTGGTAATTTCGTTACCGGTAAAGTAGGGAAGCGCGCGAACTTTTTCATCCCAGATGTGCAATGCAGCTTCGCGGATGAGGATTGAAAGGCCGATAGTAATAATGATCATTCGCAGTGTGGTAGGATGGGCGATGCTGCGAATGAATACGAGTTCGAGAACATATCCAATCGCTGCAGTGAGAATAACGGCAAGAGCGATTGCGAGCGGCAAAGGAATAAATTTACAAAGAGTAATTGCAATCATCCCACCGAGCATGACAAACTCGCCCTGCGCAAAGTTAATGATGCCCGTGGTGTTATAGATAATATTAAAGCCAATCGCCACTATGGCATAAATGCTGCCGGTGGTAATGCCGGCGATGAAATATTGTATGATTGCGTCAATAGACATATTCGGTTTTGTTCGTAATCGTTTGCAACACGATGTAGCGAGCAGCAGTAAAAGGGCAACAAAAATTTTGTATTGGTTCGAGAATCTGCTACTGTGTATTTACCAAACGCTGCTAATAAAATCAACTTTGCGCATGATTGGTTAAGTACCGATGAGAAATCGCTAAACGGACAGGCTGATTGCTTTGTTACTTGTATAAAAGCGGTGCCCAACACGGGGTGGAGCGGTTCAGTGTATAGCGGGACAAAGAAAATTGGCGGCTCATCGCCAGAGCAGGGGAAGGCATTGCTTGTCCGTGAGGGGGCAGGCGCGCGATATTTGTACATCGCAGGAGATTATTTATCTTAAAGAGATAAATTTTGCTCAAGATTATGGAGGTGATGACTCAAAAGGAGGTGGGGGATCGTATAATTATGATTATACAACAACCATTCCATGCGATGCGAGGGAAATTTTTACCTTTTAGGGCATTTCTCATCTCCGTGCGATTTTGCTGAAGACTTTGGCAATGCTGACACAGCAAAACTCTCAAGGCAACTTTAATATATTCATCACAAAATTTAATCTTGTGACAAATAGCTATGGGTGGACAAAATCCTTTGGAAGTGTTCAGAACGATAGGCAAACTTATGCATATTCAATTTCCGCGATTGCGTTTCGATAGAACAAAAGAATATTTGTTCGTAGCCGAAACAGTTAATGTAAAGAAGCTGTGATAATGAAATCGTAACCGTAAAGTGACATTGTGCGATTGTCGCAAAAATTTATTCACGCAAAAATACTTTCGCACTTTAATGCAGTTAATAAAGCGGTGATTAAAACGTTGCGATCGCGCCTGCGAGAATGAAATTACGCGGATTGTTCGCATACGATTCGTAGGCATCTCCCGGAAGAAAAAGCCCGTAATTGATAAATACCGTTAAATCGTAAAAGGCACCCCAGCGAAGGGCAATATCTACCCCATGACCCACATCTCGTTCATCGCGCGGTGCTTCTCCGGCATTAATAACTCCCGATGAATAATATTTCCAATAATAGGAGTATTTCGCAATGAATGTGATTCGTCGAACCATTCTCGTTGAGCTAAACGAAAATGGGGCACATGAAAAACCAGCTCGCAGCACGTGTAGGTTTGCAAGCACTGGACGAAGTCCATATCCACCGTGAAATGTGCCAAAATACATAAATGCGTTATCATCGCTATTTGTATTCGCATTGGGTACAGTATAGCTTCCTCGATCTTTGTCGCCAGAACCAAACGCATATTGCAATGAAATAATGGGCAATGTAGGCAATGAGAGGTATATATCCAGGCCGCTGTTAAGGGCAATTGCATTGATGCTCCTTTCTTCATCGCTGTTCATTTTATAACTTGTGCCGGTTTGATACACAAATTCGCAATAGTAGTTCGAATATCCGCCAATATAGCCTTTTAATCCCATTGCATAATATTCGGCGTTATATTGCATTTTGTTAGCTGGATCATCTTCGGCACGATCAATTTCGATTACGCTGAAAAAGTACAGAGTTTGATTGCGAAAATGCTTTTCTAATGAACCTCCGGTAAATATGCGCTTTGCTCCATCGGCATAATCGCGGTCGCTTAAGTTGTAGGGATTTTCGTGCTTATTAAGAAAACCAGTGTAGGAAAATATTGCAGACAGATCAACAATAGGAGTATAGAAATTTATTTCACCACCATCTCCCCTGCCGTTTAGTACTAAGCCGGTTCCCATGCGAAAGTACTTGCGACCAATTTCAAATTGTACGGTGTTGTTGAACGCGGAATAGCGAATAAATCCCAATTCGAGATCAAAAGTGTTTTTGGAATCGTCAATAGCTTCTCCCGCTGTGCCAAGCTGGTTTTTTGCAAATACACCTTGATATTTGTTCATGAGGCGCAGATACACGAATATGTTTTGCCAAAGCATTGAATCCAACCATGCGCGAATGGTTGTTTGCGACATTGCAAGTCTTGAATTTCCTTCAATCTCGTCGAAATACAAAGGAGTAAGCCATGCTCCGTAACGAAAGCTAGAAGGCCTTCGGTATTCCGAAAGCGCCTTCATATCGGGATCATCGATATAGCGATTGAGCGACTCATCGCTGGTGTTTTGTGCAAATAACGTAATATGAGAACATATCACAGTGATTAATAAAAAAAATAAAATATACTGTTTCACTTCGTTCCTCCCGATTTTTCCGCAATTTTTCTCATTACCTCCACTAATTCACCTCCACTTAAGATATCCCATTCGCTTCCGCTTAAGACCATTATGCCGTCCGCAATGCACGCAACAACTGCATGGCGTTTCGTAGAAAAAATTCGGTACATGAAAGAATCTGAGAGTTTTAAATATTGCGCGGCCATAAGCGCAAGAGTTCCTCGCCGTAAGGGATCATCGCTTTTTACTGTTTTGGGGAGGATAATGCCTTTTGTGCGAAGAAAAGCAACGTTGGTGTGGAAATCGCGTTTATGGGTACCATAAAACATGGTAAAAAGGGTCACCGCATCGTTTACACGTGCCGTTGGCAAATCCGCAACGTGGTTTATAAATTCAATATCGGCAACGCTTTGAAAACCACCTTCTTGTGCAGCTAATGGAAGCGCACTGCACATCACAAGTGCGATAATTATTTTTTTCCCCATCTTTGTTGTCCTTTGTGATGGTATTGTTTGTGTGAAAAAATTTATTGCCAAACTAATTTAATAGTAGCCTTCGCTTTTTCGCGATCCAGCGGCGTTTCAATTTTTTCAGGGCTTGGTCCAGTATCGAAACCAAATTGTTCGAGAAGTTTTTTCTCCTCTTCCGTCATGCTATCAAGAAAAAGCTTCACTAACGTGTTGTCCATTCTTTCAGAAAGTAGGAATTCTGGTCGCGGTTGATCGGTTTTTAATTGGAAAACCAGGTTTCCTTTAATTGTGTTTGAAATGCCTGTATCGTTATTCAGGTCAACAGCCCCTTCAAGTACTTTTACAATCATTCCCCATTGAGGGCCGTACGATACTTCTTCTTCAGTTCCTCGTACACTGGAGGTAGCAATTGGCGTTGAAATTTTAAATTGCGTCCTGACCGTTGCAATTTTTTTCACTTTCGCGTTGATAGCCCCATATTTTAGTCCAATATTGGTATTCGATTCACCTTGTGTCGCCA